>NZ_JAUFNS010000009.1:0-258131 GCF_041060445.1 Pseudomonas sp. W2-17
AGCGCACTCGCTACCCACTCTATTGGGATGTTCTGAGTGAAGGTGCTCAGGTCAGAAAAGTTGAAGAGATCGCCAAGGTCGAGCAACTGCTGCTGAATGGGCATAAAAAAAATCCGATGCCAGGGGGCTGACATCGGATTCTCTATAAAGCCCGGCTTGGACTCAAATGCTTAAGTGAACAGCATTATGCATTGCGCAGGCCTTTTCGTTTGCAGCGGAGGTCAGCTCGCTTCTACTACTTCTGTACGACGTCGGGCATGGTGCCGGGCTGGCTGGCGGCTTTCTCCATGTGGGCAAAGTCGCTCAAGCCTTTCTGCGCGTAGGGATCGCCGATCAGGCGTGGGCGTGCCTTGAAGTCCAGGCTGACCAGGCTCTTGGTGGTATCGAGCTCGTCAAAACTCAGTCCCGCCAGTTGCGCCCAGGTGTGGATCAGGTTCGAGCTGGAGTAAGGGCGGTCGTGGATGCTCTCGAAGTTCCAGTCATGGGTCTGCCGCCATTTCGGCGAGGCGTAGGCAATGAAGGGCACGGTGTACATCGGGATGGTCGGCTTGTTCTCGTTGCGGCCCAGGGTGTTGCGGCCTGGCGAGTCATAGACGTCTTCGCCGTGGTCGGAGAGGTACAGCAGGAAGCCGTTCGGGTCGGCCTTGCCGTATTCCTTGATCAGGCTGGAGACGACGAAATCGTTGTACAGCACGGCGTTGTCGTAGCTGTTGTAGAACTCCAGCTTGCTGTCATCGATGTCCGCCGGCACGCCGTCACGGCCGCTGAACTTCGCGAACTCTTCCGGGAAGCGGTACTGATAAGCCATGTGCGTGCCGAGCAAGTGAACCACGATCAACTTGCGAGGTGCGGCATCGGTCAGCGCTTTGGTAAACGGCGCGATTACGTCGCCGTCGTACTGCCGGGCGTTCTGATTGCGGTTGTTGTTCAGGTAGACCTGTTCGTCAGCCTGTTCGGAAAAGGTGGTGAGCATCGTGTTGCGCTTGGTCATCGTCTGCTGGTTGGTGATCCAGAAGGTCTTGTAGCCCGCCTGTTTCATCACGCTGACGATCGACGGCGTCTTCAGGTAAAGGTCGGGGTTTTCCTCGTCGGCGAAGGTCAGCACCTGCTGCAGCGCCTCGATGGTGTATGGCCGAGGCGTGATGACGTTATTGAACACCTGCAACTGGTCCTTCATGGCGTCCAGGTTCGGGGTGGTCTGGCGCGGGTAGCCATAGAGGTGCATGCGCCCGCGGTTGGTCGACTCGCCGATCACCAGCACCAGGGTGGTGGGCAGATTGGCCTGTTGGTCCTTGAGGTTTTTCAGCGGCGCGATGTTGCTGCTGCTGGTCAGCATGTCCTGCATGCCATCCAGTTGCTGGGTGTAACGGTGATAGGCAACGATCATCTGCCACGGGACCGCCGGCTCGATGCGCGACTCGAAGGCTTCAAGCGCCGAGGCGGTGTCGTCATGGCGGGCGAACTGTTTGGCCAGCGGGTAACCGATGATGCCGATCAACAGCGCTGCCGCAACGGCGTAGGCGCGAGCGCGCGGCATGTACACCGGACGCAGGCGTGTCCACAGGAAGATCGCGAACGCAGTGTGGGCGATGAACGCCAGGACGATCCACCAGGCGAAGTACTGGGTCATGTACTCGCCGGCTTCCGAGATGTTCGATTCGAACATGATGAAGATGACGCTCTGGGAAAACTCCTGCTGGTAAATGAAGAAGTAACCCAGGCTTGCCATGGAGCAGGCCCACAGAATCACGCCGATGACCGCAGCCATGATGCGGGTCTTTTGCGGGAACATCAGCATGGGCGCGAGCCAGATGCCACTGATCACGAACGCCTGACGGAAGCCAGCAAAACCGGTGATGCCGGTCAGTTGGATAAGCAGTTGCGTGATGCCGGAGAAGTACCAGAAAAACACGAACAGCCAGATCACTCCCGCCCAGTCGAACCCTTTCGGAGTCGTGGTGCTCCGTTTCATCGTTGTCATCAAGCGCTCCGCTATAGACCGTTCAGGCGACCAAACACCGCCCGAATGAATTCAAGTGCCAGCATTTGGCCAGCAATCAATGTGTTGAGGGTCGGGATTATGTTTTCAACAGGGTGAAAATTTTGTCAGGAGGGTGTTGCGAAACCGCCAAAATCAGCTAGAGACGCGGAGGATAGAGCAGGGCGGGGAACGTAACGGCATGCGTCGGGTCCGACGGAGGGTCGAAAACCGCGCTACGTGTGCGGCAATGCAAGGCGCTGCCGAGGTACGGCGGGGGGGATTGAACGATGCGCCGGCAAGCCTGCAGATCGGGCTTGCCTTGAAGTGTATGGTGCGCAGAATCGCGAATCAGGCGTGCAGGGCGGTGCCGCTGCCGATGAGCTGGGCGTGTTGCAGCATCGAAGTCAGCTGGGCGACTTTGTTCTGCAATACGGCGCGTTCTTCCCTGAGCTGGCGCAGCTCGTCACGACGGATTGTGACGTAAAGGGTCTGTGGAGCATTGGCTGTCAGTACTGTGCCCATTGCACACCTCGCAAATGGCGGGTTCAACTTCATAAGGTTCAAGCGAGGAAGCCATCCACTTGGCATATCCTGCTCACTACCTCTATCGGCCGGAATTCTGATTTCTTTTGCGTAAAAAAGGAACTTTTTTATTTATGATTGTCGCGAACGTTTCTTGATCGCGAAAACCTGCGTCATAGGGCAGTCTTGCAGACCTCTGTGCCGATGCACATGAAACATTTTTCACCGGGAAACCATAGTTTGCCTCCCCGGACTAACCCACTATGCGGCACTGGGCTATAAACTGAGGCACCTCTGAATTTGATTAAGGAGCACCTCTACATGCAACTCGGGATTGTTGGACTAGGCCGCATGGGCGGCAACATCGCACGTCGACTGATGCTCAATGGCCACACGACCGTGGTCTATGATCGCGATGAGAAGTCTCGCACCGTGCTCGCCGCAGAAGGCTCGACCCCGGCAACAGACCTCGCCTCACTGGTCGCTGCCCTGGAAAAACCGCGAGCCGTCTGGGTGATGTTGCCTGCTGGCGCTCCAACCGAAGACACCATCAACGAGCTGGCCGACCTGCTCGATGCCGACGACGTGATCATCGACGGCGGCAACACCTTCTATAAGGACGACATACGTCGCTCCGTGGCGCTGAAAGACAAAAACCTGCACTACGTTGACGTGGGCACATCCGGCGGCGTCTGGGGCCTGGAACGTGGTTACTGCATGATGATCGGCGGTGAAACCGACGTCGTCACGCGCCTCGACCCGATCTTCAAGACCCTCGCCCCGGGCATCGGCGACATCCCGCGCACCAAGGACCGTTCCAAAGACGCCGATCCTCGCGCCGAGCACGGTTACATCCACGCCGGCCCGCCGGGCGCAGGCCACTTCGTCAAGATGATTCACAACGGCATCGAGTACGGCATGATGCAGGCCTTCGCCGAAGGCTTCGACATCCTCAAGACCAAGAACTCGGACAACCTCCCCGTCGAGCAGCGCTTTGACCTGAACCTGGGCGACATCGCCGAAGTCTGGCGTCGCGGCAGCGTGGTCTCCTCCTGGCTGCTGGACCTGACCGCCGACGCACTGGCCACCGACCCGCAGCTCAACGCCTATTCCGGCTCCGTCGCCGACAGCGGTGAAGGCCGCTGGACCATCGAAGCGGCCATGGAGCAGGCGGTGCCGGTTCCGGTGCTGTCCACTTCGCTGTTCGCTCGCTTCCGCTCCCGTCAACAAAGCACGTACGGCGACAAGATGCTGTCCGCCATGCGTTTCGGATTTGGTGGTCATAAGGAACCAAAATAATGGGTTTATCCCGCAGCAAGCAGAATGCTCCGGTCGCTCCGGCGACCACGCTGTTCCTCTTCGGCGCCCATGGTGACCTGGTCAAACGGCTATTGATGCCGGCCCTCTACAACCTGTTTCGCGACGGGTTGGTGGGGGAGGACCTGCACATTGTCGGCGTTGACCACAACACGGTCAGCGATGCCGATTTCGCCAAAAAGCTTGAGGATTTCATTCGTCAGGAGGCGGCCAGCAAGGTCGCCCAGGGCGGCGAAGAGCCTCTGGATCCGGCGCTGTGGGGCAGCCTGTCGAAGCGCATCACTTACATCACCGGCGATTTTCTCGACGATTCCACGTACGCGGACATCGACGCGAAGATCAAGAGCACGGGCACCCGCAACGCCGTGTTCTACCTGGCGACCGCGCCGCGTTTCTTCAGTGAAGTGACGCAGCGTCTGGGCTCTTCCGGGCTGATGGTCGAAGACGACGAGAGCTTCCGTCGCGTGGTGATCGAGAAGCCGTTCGGCCACGACCTGCCCAGTGCTGTGGCGCTGAACAATTGCTTGCTGAAGGTCATGAGCGAGAAACAGATCTACCGGATCGACCATTACCTGGGCAAGGAGACGGTGCAGAATATTCTGGTCAGCCGTTTCTCCAACGGTCTGTTCGAGTCGTTCTGGAACAACCATTACATCGATCACGTGCAGATCACCGCGGCCGAAACCGTGGGCGTCGAAACCCGTGGCAGCTTTTATGAAACCACCGGCGCGCTGCGGGACATGGTGCCCAATCACCTGTTCCAACTGCTGGCGATGGTGGCAATGGAACCGCCTGCCGCATTCGGCGCCGATGCCGTGCGCGGCGAGAAGGCCAAGGTGGTCGGTGCAATCCGGCCCTGGTCGGAAATGGAAGCGCTGGCCAATTCGGTGCGCGGTCAGTATTCCGAGAGCAGCATCGATGGCAAGGCCGTCACCGGCTACCGCCAGGAAGACCGTGTCGATCCCGAGAGCAACACCGAAACCTACGTCGCCCTCAAGGTGATGATCGACAACTGGCGCTGGATGGGCGTGCCGTTTTACCTGCGCACCGGCAAGCGCATGAGCGTGCGCGACACCGAGATCGCCATCTGCTTCAAGCCGGCGCCGTACGCGCAGTTCCGTGATACCGATGTCGACAGCGTCGCGCCGAATTTCCTGAAAATCCAGATCCAGCCTGACGAAGGCATGTGGTTTGATCTGCAGGCCAAAAAGCCCGGCCCGACCCTGGACATGCAGACCATCGAGCTGGGTTTTGCCTACAAGGACTTCTTCGAAATGCAGCCGTCGACCGGGTACGAAACCCTGATCTACGATTGCCTGACCGGTGACCAGACCCTGTTCCAGCGCGCCGACAACATCGAGAACGGCTGGCGTGCCGTGCAACCTTTCATTGATGCCTGGGCCAAGGATCCGCAAGTGGACCTTTATCACGCAGGCGAGGACGGGCCTGTGGAGGCCGATGAGTTGCTGGCCCGTGACGGCCGCACATGGCAGCGCCTGGGATGAGTGACGTTTCGCAGTCCCTCATCCAGTTCATGCTGTCCGATATCGACGGCACGCTGCTGCACCCCGATCACAGCCTGAGCCAGGCCAACATCGACGCCGTGCGTAAATTGCAGGAGGCCGGGATTCATTTCTCGGTCGCCAGCAGCCGTCCCCCGCGGGCCATGCGTCAGCAGATCGAAGCCCTGGGCATCACGCTGCCGACCGTGGCGTTCAACGGTGCCAACATCATCAACCCGGACGGCAGCCTGTTGAAGGCCCACCGCATTGATGCCGCAGCGGCGCGCACCAGTCTGGAGTTGTTCGCCAGCGAGGCGGTGGCGGTCTGGGTCTTTGCCGATGACCAGTGGCTGCTGCTCAATCCCGAAGGGGATTACGTTGACCACGAGCGCAACACGCTGGGCTACGACTTCGTTCAGGTCGACAGCTTCGACGAGTACCTGGACCGCATCGACAAGATCGTCGCGGCGAGCAAGGACTTCGAGCTGCTCAAGCGCCTTGAGGCCACGCTCAACCCGCTGATCGCCAAGTCTGCGTTGGCAGCCCGTTCACAATCCTACTACCTGGACGTTACCGCGCTGGACGCCAATAAGGGTACTGCCCTTGAGACGCTGGCCGATGCGTTGGGCGTGCCGCTGGCCCACACCGCAGCCATCGGCGACGCGGGCAACGATGTGGCGATGTTCCTTCGCGCCGGGCTGTCGATTGCGATGGGGCAGGCCGAGGTCGGCGTCAAGACCCAGGCCAACTACGTCACCGACAGCAATGCCGATGACGGGCTGGCCAGGGCCATCGAGCGTTACATTCTGCCCCGTTGATTCGGGGCGGCGGTTGCGCTGCTACTTATGGGTGCCGCTACTCAAGGGCCCGGCGCACAACAAGAATAAAGTGCTCACCAAGAGGGATAACTGCCCGATGGCTGTATTGATCGAAGATTACGCGCTGCTCGGCAACTGCCGGACCGCAGCGCTGGTGGCCCGCGACGGGTCGCTGGACTGGCTGTGTTTCCCGCGCTTCGATGCGCCGGCCTGTTTCGCCGCGCTACTGGGCGACAGCAACAACGGGCGCTGGAAGCTGGCGCCGGTTGACGGCAGCGCCCGGTCCCGCCGCAGCTATCGTGACGGCACACTGATTCTCGAAACCCTCTTCACCACCGACACCGGACAGGCGTTGCTTATCGACTTCATGCCCATGGAGATCGACAGCAGCGTGATGCGCATCGTCGTTGGCGTGGAAGGGCGTGTGGATTTCTCGATGGATCTGGCGATCCGCTTTGACTATGGCAGCACCGTGCCGTGGGTAGAGAAGCGCGATCCCCACACCATGACGGCCGTTGCCGGCCCCGACATGCTGGTGCTGCGCACGCCTGCCGAATTGCACCCGATGGACCATCACACCGAGAGCCTGTTCAGCGTTGAAGCCGGGCAGCGGCTGGGTTTCGCGCTGTCCTGGCAGGTCTCCCATGAGCCTGTGCGTCCGGGGTTCGACGTGGAATCGGCGCTGCAGCAGACCGAAACGTTCTGGCGTGATTTTTCGGACCGTTGTCCGGATGTCGGGCCCTGGACGGATCAGGTCAAGCGTTCGCTGATCACCCTCAAGGCCATGACCTATGCGCCGACCGGCGGGATCGTCGCGGCGGTGACCACGTCGCTGCCCGAGCAATTGGGCGGCGAGCGCAACTGGGATTACCGCTTCTGCTGGCTGCGCGATGCGACCATGACCCTGCTGGCGTTCATGAACCTGGGCTACTTTGAAGAAGCGACTGCATGGCGCAACTGGCTGCTGCGCTCGATCGCGGGCAATCCGGAACAGGTGCAGATCATGTACGGCCTGGCGGGGGAGCGGCGATTGCTGGAGTATGAGTTGCCATGGCTGGCCGGCTACGAGCACTCGCGCCCGGTGCGGGTCGGCAATGGTGCGGCCAGTCAGGTGCAGCTGGATGTGTACGGCGAAGTCGCCGACGCCATGACCCAAGCCCTTAAAAACGGTTTGCCGGCGCTGCCGCGCAGCACGGACATCCAGAAAGTGATCATGCCGTTTCTGGAAAACGTCTGGCATCAGCCGGACGCCGGCATCTGGGAAATCCGTTCGGCGCCACGGCATTTCACCCACTCCAAAGTCATGACGTGGGTGTCATTCGACCGCAATGCCGGGGTCTTGGCCAAGAGCGATAACCCGGAAGACCGCGAGCGCGGAAGGCATTATCGTGAGGTCGCCGATCAGATCCACGCCGACGTCTGCGCCAACGGTTACGACGCAGAATTGGGCAGCTTCGTGCAGACCTACGGCGGCACGGAGCTGGACGCCAGCCTCCTGCAGATCGCGCTGACCGGCTTCCTCCCCGTCGACGACCCCCGCGTCACCGGCACCGTCACACGGATTGAACAGTCGCTGATGAAAGACGGCCTGCTGCTGCGCTATGACAGCGAACGCAGCACCGATGGCGTGTCGGGCAGCGAAGGGACCTTCCTGGTGTGTTCGTTCTGGCTCGCCGACGTCTACGTGCTGCAAGGCCGCGACGACGAGGCCCAAATCCTCTTCGAACGTCTGTGTGGCCTGTGCAACGACGTCGGCCTCCTCGCCGAACAATACGACCCCCAGCAAAACCGCATGCTCGGCAACTTCCCCCAGGCCTTCAGCCACATCGGCATCATCAATACCGCCCTCAACCTTCACCGCGTCATCTGCCCCGTAAAAAGCCGCGCGGCCGCGCCCTCCTAGCGGGACCGGCTTTAGCCGGGAAGGCGTCAGGTATCACACCGCTGGATTGAGGGTGCCCACACCGGCCTCTTCCCGGCTAAAGCCGGTCCCACTAAAAAGCAGCGTATGCAGTCATTGAGATTGGCGGCGCACTCTGTGGGACCGGCTTCAGCCGGGAAGCTTTTGCCGTTGCTTTTGATCTTCTACGCAGGAAGTCCAGGCGACGACAATCGCGACTTGGGTGCAGGCTGAACGCAGGTCTCGCGCAGTGGGCCGAGCCGCATGGATGCGGCGAGAGCGCCGTCAGGACATGGATGTCCGTTCGGCGCGGGCCCACGGAGCGAGACCGGAGTGAAGGAACCCCGACGGAGGAGGGGCCTAGCCAGGAGCACAAGCCCCTGGTTACTTGGGGCTTTATCAAGTAACTCGCCGAAGGCGAAACAGTCTGCCCCCAGGCAAACGCCTTTGATCTTGATCTTGAGACGTAAAGCCCAATCACCGCGCCTTACGAAACGTAAAATTAATCCGCTGCTCCCCCAACTGCGGATGCTCCGCCTGCCGAATCGGCAATACCCCATGAAAGCGCAGCCGATCAACCCCGCCCCACACCACCACGTCCCCATGAAACAACGGCACCCGCTGAGTCGGATCACTGCGCCCAAGCCCGCCAAACAAAAACATCGCCGGCAAGCCCAGCGAAACCGACACCACCGGCCACTCCAAACCCCGCTCATCCTTATCCTGATGAAGCGACATCTTCGCCCCGGGGATGTAACGATTGATCAGACACGCATCCGGCACAAACCCCGCAAACCCGGCAGCCGAAGCCGCCGCCACCGCAAGCTCCATGAAAACCCCAGGCATCGCCGGCCATGGCTCACCCGTGAGCGGATCGATGGGGGAATATGTATAGCCACTCCGGTCAGTGGTCCAACCGAACTCGCCGCAACTGCTCAACGCCACCGACATCGTGTAACCACCGGGCGTAACCATGTTGCGGAACGGCGCCTGGCTCAGCACCGACTCCAGCGCAGGCAGCAATTGCTCGATGAAGGGCAGGGCGAAGCCACGAAACACAAACGACGCCGGCCCGATCTGCTCCCGTGAAGGCAGTTGCGGCGTATCCTCCGCGAACAGATCAAACGTCGCCGGCGTCGTGCCTTTGCGCTGCATCACCATGGGCTTCCCCGATTCAGTTTCGGCTACAGCGCTTTGCTGACCTTCACATCGCTGATGACATCAGTGCTGTCGCCGTGCATCTTCTGCAGGGCGGCCAGGGCCTCATCGGCGGAAGGCGACTGCAACAGGGCAAACTCGAAACGACGCTCGCCGTTGAGCTTGTAGCTGATTGCGTATTTGACGACGGGGGCAGGGGTGCTCACATTTTACTCCTGGAAAAAACTGACCGGATGTTCGCAAAAAAAATACAAAGATTTCACGCCAGCCGGTGTTCAATGGCGCTTTAGCTCAATGGCGCATCAGCTCAGACGCGAGGACGAGCGGCGGACGATTTTGATCGAATGGGTGAAGGCAGTCTTGCGCCCGCCATGGCTGTCGAGTTTGCGGCCGGCGGTGTCAATGGTGATGTTCCAGAAGCCGGTGCTGGGCACCGCAATCTTCGCGGGGAAACGGTCAAACGCGCCGCCGTGGTAGGTGTGACGACCGCCGTTTTTGAAGCTGCGGAAGTTGGCATCACTCATCAGGCGTATGTTGCAAAGCTGGGAGCATTCGATGACGACCATGTCGTCTTCGTTGAGGTGCTCGCGCTGATGTACGAATTTCATGGGTGTCTCCGGAGACAGCGTTCTCGAAAACCCGAAACCATAGCACGACGAGCCTGGGCATTGATCTTCCCGGCGGGTTTTATTGATCGAGGACTCGCTTGAATCGACGCAAGGCTGACAGCCAGGCTGGCAGTTAAAAAAGCAGACGCGCGGGATTTAATCCGGGTCGGGCTTGTCGTAAGCACCTTTACTGGAGGGATTGTATGAAATTGGCGGTTGTTATTCTGGCCCTGGCGATGACCGGTTGCGCCACAGTTACGGACATCGAACACACCCCGGCGACCATGAGCGTCATGTCCGGCAAGTCGCCGAAGGATTATGCCGCGTGCTTTGTCGGACGCATCTCTGACAGCCGCAAGCCGCCGCAGATCGAGCCGCACAAAGAGGGCCTGCGCATCATCGTTCCACAGAAGTTGCTGACCAGTGACCCTGCTGCCATCGTCGACATCGAGACCCGCTCCAGCGGCAGCTCGATCAAGCTGTTCGAACGCCTGTCGAACAACCCCCTGCGGCCCAAGGACGTGCAGCACGCCGTGACCGCCTGTATCTCGGGCGAGTGACGCGGTTGCGGGGCGGATCAAGGGTGACGCGGTTCAACAGTTAGACGGGCGAGACGTTATTTGCAAACCACCAGCACCGTACGGTTTTTGTAGTTGCCGACATCGACGCCCAGGGTCTTGTCGTCTTCCTTGGGTTGCGGTGTGCCGTTGGTGCTGACGATGTTATAGCCGGTGCCCGCGCAGGAGGCGTCAGCCTTTTCGTAGCAGGCGGCCCAGGACATGGCTTCGCCGGAGCAGTCGATGCTCAACGCCTGCTTGCCGTCTTTGAGGTAAGTGTTCTGCGCAGTCGCGCAGCCGGTCAGGGCCAGTACAGCAATGACGGATAAGATCTTGATCATGGTGGGATGCTTCGCGATGAGGGCCGGTGTGGGAATTGCTAGTCTGAGACTGAGAGGCGGTGCCATCGTTCCGGCATCACCGTAGATTTTTTGCAGGACTTCCTCGGCGACATCCGTGGCCGGGGCTGCGCAAGACGGGCCTCGGCCTCACTCCATTGCAGAGCGGGCCGGGCCGCCTGATCAGTCCTTCTTGTCAGCCCGACGACGCGGCGCTGGCGTGTCTTCGAACACGGCGGCGACTTCGATGGCGCTGCTCTCGCTGGAAAACGGGCCTGCCACGGCTTCACCGTCGTGACCGACCAGCCACCACTGGCCGTCCTGGAGATTTTTGATCTGGTAACCGTTCACGCTTTTGACTTCAGACATCGACTCGTCTCGATTAGTAATTCAGGCGCCCATGATAATCGGCAAATGCCAAAGGGCAATCGCACAATTTCCTGCCGGCGCTGGCGAACATTTCACCCGCGCGCTGCCGAACAGGGCTACGCTTGCGAAGGTCACCGAACGGCGGTTACGCGGCGCTGGATGCCCTCGTACGAAGGACAGCATGGAATTCCAATAATCAGTGGGTGAAGCGTAGCGAGTGAGCTGGTTGCTGAGCTATTGGTGGGACGATCTGCGGAACTATCTGCGTCAGCGTTCCTCTACCTAGGCAGCGAACGGCCAGTAGCGGCATTGTAAGGTTATCGCCGCCTCATTAGACTGCGCCGCAACACCCCCAGCTCATCAAGGATTTATATGATCAAGAAATGCTTGTTCCCTGCAGCCGGTTACGGCACTCGCTTCTTGCCAGCGACCAAGGCCATGCCCAAAGAGATGCTGGCCGTTGTCAACAAGCCACTGATCCAGTACGGCGTGGAAGAAGCACTTGCTGCGGGTTTGACTGAAATCTCCATTGTCACCGGCCGCGGCAAGCGCGCGCTGGAAGACCACTTCGATATCAGCTACGAGCTTGAGCACCAGATCAAGGGCACCGACAAGGAAAAATACCTCGTCGGCATCCGCAGACTGATCGACGAGTGCAGCTTTTCCTACACTCGCCAGACCGAAATGAAAGGTCTGGGTCACGCGATTCTGAGCGGTCGTCCGCTGATCGGGAACGAGGCATTCGCCGTGGTGTTGGCGGATGACCTGTGTGTCAACCTGGAAGGTGACGGCGTTCTGGCGCAGATGGTCAAGCTGCACCAGCAGTACAAGTGCTCGATCGTGGCGATTCAGGAAGTTGATCCGAACGAGACCAACAAGTACGGCGTGATTGCTGGCGAAGAAATCAAGCCGGGTCTGTTCCGCGTTACTGACATGGTCGAGAAGCCGGCACCGGATGTTGCTCCGTCCAACCTTGCCATCATTGGCCGCTACATCCTGACCCCGGACATTTTCGAAAAGATCGAAAACACCGAGCCAGGCAAAGGCGGCGAAATCCAGATCACCGACGCCCTGATGAAGCAGGCTGCCGAGGGCAACGTCCTGGCGTACAAATTCAAAGGCCAGCGTTTTGACTGCGGCGGTGCCGAAGGCTACGTGGAAGCGACCAACTTCTGCTTCGAGCACTTCTACAAGACCGGCAAATCGACTCAGTGATGCATCGGTATCGGTAGTTAGCGTCTAGCTGTGCTGTCAGACAAAGCCACCTTCGGGTGGCTTTGTCGTTTCTGTCCTGCGGAACTTGCCGAGCGCGCTCAAGCGGTTATGCTAGCGCATCGCTTGGGAGAGACACATGAGCTACGACTTTGACCTTTTTGTAATTGGCGCGGGCTCGGCCGGCGTCCGCGCAGCGCGGTTTTCCGCCGGTTTCGGCGCGCGCGTGGCCGTGGCCGAGAGCCGTTATCTGGGGGGCACCTGCGTCAACGTCGGTTGCGTACCGAAAAAGCTGATGGTCTACGGCGCGCATTACTCCGAAGACTTCGAACAGGCAAAAGGCTACGGCTGGAGCAGTGGCGAGGCGCATTTCGACTGGCCCACCCTGATCGCCAACAAGAACCGAGAAATCAGCCGCCTCAATGGCGTCTACCGCAAGCTGCTGGACAGCAGCGGCGTGACGCTGATGGAAGGCCATGCGCGCCTGCGCGGCCCCCACGAAGTCGAAATCAACGGCCAGGTTCACACCGCCGAGCACATCATGATCGCCACCGGTGGCTGGCCGCAGGTGCCGGACATTCCGGGCCGTGAGCACGCCATCACCTCCAACGAAGTGTTCTTCCTCGAACAGATGCCCAAGCGCGTCGTCGTGGTCGGCGGCGGCTACATCGCAGTCGAGTTCGCTTCGATCTTCAACGGCCTGGGTGCTGACGTCTCGCTGATGTACCGCGGCGAATTGTTCCTGCGCGGCTTCGACGAAAGCGTGCGCTCCCATCTGCACGAAGAACTCGCCAAGCGCGAGATGGACATCCGCTTCAAGACCGAAATCAACAGCATCGAAAAGCTGGCCGACGGCACCCTGCAACTGAGCCTGAACGACGGCACCTCGTTCAACACCGACTGCGTGTTCTACGCCACCGGCCGCCGTCCGATGCTCGATAACCTGGGCATGGACACCGTCAACGTCGAGCTGGATGAGAAAGGCTTCATCAAGGTCAACGGTGACTACCAGACCACCGAGCCATCGATCATCGCCGTCGGCGACATCATCGGTCGGGTGCAGTTGACGCCCGTGGCCCTGGCCGAAGGTATGGCCGTCGCGCGGCGCCTGTTCAAGCCCGAGCAGTACCGCCCCGTGGACTACCGCCACATTCCCACTGCCGTGTTCAGCCTGCCGAACATCGGCACGGTCGGTCTCACCGAGGCCGAAGCCATGAAGGACGGCTATGCGGTGCAGGTGTTCGAAAGCAAGTTCCGGCCGATGAAGCTGTCGCTGACCGACAATCAGGAGCGCACCCTGATGAAGCTGGTGGTCGACGCCAAAACCGATCGCGTGCTGGGTTGCCACATGGTCGGCCCGGACGCGGGCGAGATCATCCAGAGCCTGGCGATCGCGCTCAAGGCCGGGGCCACCAAACAGATTTTCGACGACACCATTGGCGTGCATCCTACGGCGGCGGAAGAATTCGTCACCATGCGCACACCGACGCGCTGAGGCTTGCATAACACGCGTTAATGAACACTGTACGGCACACGTAAACGGTCCGGCCTCCATGGAGGTAGCTGGACGAGCCATTGTTTTTAGGGAGGGACCCACTCTTTGACCAGCACGAGTTTTTCGGCAGCCATGCCCTTGAATCCAGCAGGACCTGACGACCAGGCGCTTTCCAGAACCGAAACGCTTGAGGAAAGTGAGCGGCAGTTTCGCAGCCTCGCCGACAACATGAGTCAGTTGGCCTGGATCGCTGACCCGGCCGGGCGCATCCATTGGTACAACGAGCGCTGGTACAGTTACACCGGCACCTCGTACGAGGCGATGATGGCGTTGGGCTGGCGATCGTTGCATGACCCTGACCATGGCCAGCGCGTCGAGTCGCGCCTGCAGCGCTGTTTCGCCACCGGGTCATTGTGGGAAGACACCTTTCCGCTGCGTGGCAAAGACGGCCAGTACCGCTGGTTCTTGTCCCGTGCGTTGCCCATCCGCGACGACCGTGGCAGCATCACCCATTGGCTGAGCACCAGCACGGACATCACCGCGCAAGTCAGTGCAGAAGATGCGCTGCGTGAGCTGAACGAGAGTCTTGAGCAGCGCGTCGCCGCGCGTACCCGTGAACTGGCCGAGAGCAATGAGCGCCTGCAGATCGAAATCAGCGAGCGTGCTCAGGCCGAAGAGGCCCTGCGCCACGCGCAGAAGATGGACGCCATCGGCCAGCTCACTGGCGGCATCGCCCACGATTTCAACAACATGCTGACCGGTGTGCTTGGGGCGCTGGACCTGATTCAGCGTCGGGTGGCCGCAGGCCGCGTGTCGGAGATCGATCGTTACATCGAGGCCGCCATGGGCTCGGCCAACCGCGCGGCCTCACTCACCCATCGCCTGCTTGCGTTCGCCCGTCGCCAGTCGCTCAATCAGTGCCCCGTGGACGTCAATCACATGGTGACGTCGATGGAAGAGTTGCTGCGCCGCACCATCGGCGAAAGCATCGAGCTGGAAGTGGACCTGCACGGGATCTCGTGCCTGACCAACACCGATGAGCACCAGATGGAAAACGCCTTACTCAATCTGGTGATCAATGCCCGCGACGCGATGCCCGATGGCGGGCGGCTGCTGATTCAGACCGAGCTGACCCACATTGCCCTGTTGCAGGATGCGCTGGCGCCGGGCGATTACGTGCGCCTTCGCGTACAGGACACCGGACTGGGCATGTCCAGCGAAGTCATCGCTCGGGCCTTCGATCCGTTCTTCACCACCAAGCCGATCGGGCAGGGCACCGGGCTGGGCCTGTCGATGGTCTACGGCTTCATCAACCAGACCGGCGGCCGGGTCAGTATTTCCAGCGAAGAAGGGCGCGGCACGCGGATCGATTTGCTGCTTCCCTGTCATGAGGCTGCCGCCGAGTGTGCGCCCGCCGTGAACCCCAGCATCGAGCCGCCTCGCGCCAGTCAGGGCGAGCGCGTGCTGGTGGTTGAAGACGAGCCTGACGTGCGCATGCTGGTGGTGGATGTGTTGAAGGAGCTGGGTTACCGCGTGATCGTGGCCTGCGACAGCCATGAGGCGCTCCCGGTCTTGCAGGGCCGCGATCCGGTCGATCTGCTGGTGACGGACGTCGGACTGCCGGGCTTGAATGGTCGTCAACTGGCGGAGGTGGCCCGTCAGCATCGCCCCGGGCTGAAGGTTCTGTTCATGACCGGCTATGCGCGCGAGGCTGAGGTACGTGGTGATTTTCTCGACGATGGCATGGATCTGCTTACCAAACCCTTCAGCATCGACGAACTTGCGGTACGCGTGCGAAGCCTGATCGAGTTGGACTGAACGCGCCTTGCCCGGTCCGGCCTGTTACGCAACAACGTCTTCTATTAATAAAGCATCCTTATAGTCAAAACCAATCGTTAGCATGAGCTTTGCCAATGAGTTCTTGCCGACGATTTTGCGTAGTATCCTCCCCATCGAATTTGTAACACCCATTTCCACAACCCTCAGGAGATTCACTGATGCCTATCATCAACAGCCAAGTCAAACCGTTCACGGCAACTGCTTTCAAGAACGGCAACTTCGTAGAAGTGTCGGACGCCGACCTGAAAGGCAAATGGTCTGTGGTGTTCTTCTACCCGGCTGACTTCACCTTCGTTTGCCCAACCGAGCTGGAAGACCTGGCGGACAACTACGCCGAGTTCCAGAAACTGGGCGTCGAGATCTACAGCGTTTCCACCGACACTCACTTTGCTCACGCTGCCTGGCACAACACTTCGCCAGCCATCGGTAAAATCCAGTACACCATGATCGGTGACCCAACCCTGAAAATCTCCCGCAACTTCGACGTCCTGATCGAAGAGGCAGGTCTGGCTGACCGCGGTACGTTCGTGATCAACCCGGAAGGCGAAATCAAAATCGTCGAGCTGAACGACGGCGGTGTTGGCCGTGACGCTTCCGAGCTGCTGCGCAAAATCAAGGCTGCTCAGTATGTCGCTGCTCACCCGGGCGAAGTCTGCCCAGCCAAGTGGAAAGAAGGCGAGGCCACTCTGGCACCGTCCCTGGACCTGGTTGGCAAGATCTAAGTCGTCATGACCGGATCGGGGGCGATGAGCCCGTAGGCACGTAAACCGCATCGCCCCCAAAAAACGCCCGGGCGGTTATCGCTCGGGCGTTTTTTTTGTAGAACTCGCTGGATTCCGAAGAGAATCCAGACCCTGAAAGTGAAGAAGGAAGCCGAACCATGTTGGACGCCAATCTTAAAGCTCAGTTGAAATCTTACCTGGAGCGGATCACTCGCCCGATCGAGATCATTGCGTCCCTTGATGACGGCGCAAAATCCCAGGAAATGCTGGCCCTGCTCAATGACATCGTCAGCAGCTCCGACAAGATCACCCTGGACACCAATGGCAGCGATGCCCGCACGCCGTCCTTTGCCCTGAATAGCCCGGGCCAGGACATCAAGCTGCGCTTCGCCGGTCTGCCAATGGGTCACGAATTCACCTCGCTGGTGCTGGCGCTGCTGCAAGTCGGCGGCTACCCGTCCAAATCCTCTGAGGACACCATCGAACAGGCCCGTAGCCTGACCGGTGAGTTCAAGTTTGAAACCTACTTCTCGCTGACCTGCCAGAACTGCCCGGACGTGGTTCAGGCCCTGAACCTGCTGGCCGTGCTCAACCCGAACGTGCAGCACGTCGCGATCGAGGGCAGCCTGTTCCAGCAAGAAGTCACCGACCGCCAGATCATGTCGGTGCCGAGCATTTACCTGAACGGCGAACTGTTCGGCCAGGGCCGCATGAACCTGGAAGAGATTCTGGCGAAGATCGACACCAGCGCCGGTGATCGTCAGGCAGAGAAGCTGAATGCCAAAGAAGCCTTCGACGTTCTGGTCGTCGGCGGTGGCCCGGCCGGTTCCGCTGCAGCCATCTACGCTGCCCGTAAAGGCATCCGCACCGCCGTGGCAGCGGAGCGTTTCGGTGGCCAGGTGCTGGACACCATGGCGATCGAGAACTTCATCTCGATGCAGCACACCGAAGGGCCGAAGCTGGTTGTTGCCCTCGAAGAGCACGTCAAGCAGTACGAAGTAGACGTCATCAACTTGCAGCGCGGCGAGCAGTTGATTCCGGGCAAGAATGGCGAGCTGCATCAGGTCAAGTTCGCCAGCGGCGGCGTGCTGAAAGGCAAGACCGTGATCCTGGCGACCGGCGCGCGCTGGCGTGAAATGAACGTCCCGGGCGAGCAGCAATACCGCAACAAGGGCGTGGCGTACTGCCCGCACTGTGACGGTCCGCTGTTCAAAGGCAAGCGCGTTGCGGTGATTGGCGGCGGCAACTCCGGTGTCGAGGCGGCCATCGACCTGGCCGGTATCGTGTCCCACGTCACCCTGCTGGAATTCGACGCCAACCTGCGCGCCGATGCGGTGCTGCAACGCAAGCTTCACAGCCTGCCCAACGTGACGGTCCTGACCAGCGCGTTGACCAGCGAAGTCACCGGCGACGGCCAGAAGGTCAACGGCCTGCGCTACAAGAACCGCCTCACCGGTGAGGAAATCACCGTTGAGCTGGAAGGTATCTTCGTGCAGATCGGCCTGCTGCCGAACACTGAATGGCTCAAGGGCACCGTCGAGCTGTCGCCACGGGGCGAGATCATCATCGACCAACGCGGCGAGACATCGATTCCGGGCATTTTCGCTGCTGGCGACGTGACCACCGTGCCGTACAAGCAGATCGTGATCGCGGTCGGCGAGGGCGCCAAAGCCTCCCTCAGCGCCTTCGACCACCTGATCCGCACCAGCGCCCCGGCGTGATGGTTTATTAGTGGGACCGGCTTCAGCCGGGAAGACTTCGGTTGCCACACTGCAAAATGATGGTGTACAGACCGGCCTCTTCCCGGCTAAAGCCAGTCCCACTAACAGCAGCCCATGCATCCAAGTGGCACCGGGTGTACGCCGACTTGTGGGACCGGCTTCAGCCGGGAAGGCGTCAGCAGCCACATCGCAAAAATGATGGCGTACAGACTGGACTCTTCCCGGCTAAAGCCGGTCCCACTAAAAGCAAAACCTCATGAGCGATCATCAGGTTTTTTTTTGTGCTGTCATTTAGGCGACCCCGCCTTGTGGGGCCAGGCCTGCATGATATTCTCGCGGCCGTTTCATCACTGCCGTGGGATCCCCGTGAAATTCATCCACCAACGCGAACACCTGAATGAAGGCGACATTGTGGTGATCGAGTCCTCGAACGCCTGCAATATCCGCCTCATGAGTGACGCCAACTTCCGCAGCTTCAAGAACGGCGGTCGCCACACCTATCACGGCGGCGCCTTCGACCGCTTTCCGGCGAAGATCGTCGTGCCCAGCACCGGCTTCTGGAACATTACCCTCGACACGGTCACCCAACGGGCGATCAGTGTGACGCGCAAGCCCAACCTCAAACACTCGATCAGGATCGTGCGCAGGACCGGTTCAAAGCTCCAAAACTGAGGGGCTGATGACTGCGCATTCAGCGGCCCGAATCAGGCCCGCCATTGCAGCGGGCCCAGGGCAGGGCGGTCAGAGTTTCGGCAACTGACCGATGCGGCCCATCATCTCGGTGACGATCTGCAAGTCCAGCAGGAACTGCTCGGTGGTCTTGAACTCGGCGTCGGTGTGACCGGTGTATTTGACGTCGGGTTTGGCCAGGCCGAACTGCACGCCGTTGGGCAGCTCATGCACGGACGTGGCGCCGGCGGAAGTGCCGAACTTGTGCTCCATGCCCAGGTTCTCGGTGGCCACGGCCAACAGCGCCTTGACCCACTCGCCTTCGGGATTGCGGTACATCGGTTCGGCGATCGAGTAATTGAAGCCCGGCGTGATATGGCTCTGCTGGGTCCACGCTGTCAGCTTCCGGGCGATGTCCGCCTTCAGCGCTTCCGGTGATTTACCCCGTGGCACGCGCAGGTTGACCGCCAGCTTGAAGGCCTTGTCGTCCATCGCCACGTAGGTCAGCGAGGCCGTCAGCGGCCCCATGAACTCATCGCTGAAGCCGACGCCCAGTTTGCTGCCCAGGTAATCGAGGCCCCAGTTTTCAGCGGCGTAGCGCGCGGCGTCAGTGATCGCGTTGTGCTTGAGCGCGACTTTACCGTCCAGGCCGTTGATGAAGTCGAGCATCCGCGCCACCGGGTTGACCCCCGATTCTGGCTCGGAGGAGTGGGCCGAGACGCCGGTGACGGTCAGCTTGACGTCCTTGCCGGCGACTTCTGTGTCGACCTTGAAGTTGCCACCGTTGCGCTGGGCGTAATCGACGCCGGCTTTCTGCAATTCGGCCGCGAGTTCAGCCGGGCGATCGCTCACCAGGGTAACGACTGATTTCGACGGGATCTGGTTGGTCGCCATGCCGCCGGTCATCGAGGTGATTTCCGCCCCCGTGCCTTCGGCGGTGCGACGGGGAAAGCTGGCCATGACTGTGCCGTAGCCTTTTTCCGCGATGACCACCGGGTAGCTGCCATCGAGGGCCAGGTTGTAGGCCGGCGTCGGGTTGCGCTCGAAGTAATAGGGAATGGCGTCGCCGGAGGTTTCTTCGGTGGTGTCGATCAGCAGCTTGAAATTGCGCGCCAGCGGCAGCTTCTCTTCCTTGATCACTTTCATGGCGTACAGCGCGACGACGATGCCGTTCTTGTCATCCTCGGTGCCGCGCCCGTACATGCGGTCGCCGATCAGGGTCACTTTGAACGGATCGAGGCGAGTGCCATCGGCCAGCACCCAGTTATCCGGGGTGACCGGGACGACGTCGGCGTGGGCATGAATCCCCACTACCTCAGGGCTTGAGCCCTCAAGGGAGACTTCATACACGCGGTTGTCGATGTTGCGGAAGGTCAGGTTGAACGACTGGGCGAGGGTTTTGATTTTCTCGGCAATCTTCACGAACGCCGGGTTGTCGTGCTGTGCGACGCCTTCGGTCTGGAACGTGGGAATGGCGACCAGCTCACGCAGGGTTTCGGTGGCGGCGGCGCCGTATTTCACCCGTGCATAAACCCCCAGCAGGCGATGGATATCGTTCTGCTCATCGGCGGAAAGCTTTTTATTGGCGAGGAAGGCGTTGATCGCCGGCTCGATGCCCGCAGCCTCGACCACGTCGGTGGTGCTGACGGTCTTGAGGAACTGGCGGAAATCAGTGACGGCGTTTTCTTTGAAACTGCCGACAATCGTGCTGCTCTGTTGCGCGGTGAGGTTGGCGAAGGCAGCAGG
Source organism: Pseudomonas sp. W2-17 (assembly GCF_041060445.1). Taxonomy (NCBI): domain Bacteria; kingdom Pseudomonadati; phylum Pseudomonadota; class Gammaproteobacteria; order Pseudomonadales; family Pseudomonadaceae; genus Pseudomonas; species Pseudomonas sp. W2-17. The sequence goes on from NZ_JAUFNS010000009.1 coordinate 20,475, forward strand.
TGCGAAGGCGGAGACACCGGCGAACATCATTGTGGCGGCGGCGAGGTGCTTGAGCGAAAAGTCCATTGGGTGTGACATTCCTTGGCAGGCATGTTGAGAGAAATGTCTGATCGTTCGATCAGAAACCACAGCACGCTACCATCGCCGATGGAGCAGGGGGAGTCCTCATTCTGATATCTGTCGCCTTGAGGGGTGAAAGCGGCGCGGAACCATAAATGACTCAGGCTATTGAATGGCCTGAAAAAATAGTCATGAACCCGCCTGGCTCCTGCGACATAACCGTCTACGCTGATGGCGCAGCGCGACGGCATGGTGTTGATGTACATGGTTTTCCGTAGGCACAAACCTCTCAGGCGTATCACGCCGGGCTTTATCACTAAGGGACTCCATGAAACTGCGTCAATACGCTGACCGGGCACTGTGTGCATTGCTGGTCATGATGAGTGTGGGCATCTGCCAGGCGGCAGAGCAGCAGCGCGTGAACATCGGCTCGTTGAACATGACCGGGGGCAAGCTCACGCGATGCGCGTTGGGTTATCGCACCTACGGCACCCTGGCAGAAGATCGCAATAACGTCGTGTTGGTGACCACCTGGCTTGCCGGGCGGACGTCCGATCAGGCTGACATGATCGGCCCCGGCAAGTTGGTCGACACTGATCGCTGGTACGTGGTGGCGATGGACGCCCTCGGCAACGGCGTGTCCTGCTCTCCGTCCAACAGCCCCAGCGCGCCGGGCCTGAAATTTCCGCAGTTCGGCATTCGCGACATGGTCAAGGCGCAGCATCGGTTACTCGCCATGTACCTGGGCATCGATCACGCCCACGCTATCGTCGGCATTTCCATGGGCGGCATGCAGGCCTTGCAGTGGGCGGTGATGTACCCGGACTTCGCGAGCAAGGTGGTGACCATTGTCGGCACGCCACACCCGACCGAGCGCGATCTGCAGGCCTGGAATGCAGAACTTGCTGCCATCGAACACGCGCCCGGCTGGAACAACGGCAACTATGCGCCGGGCACGGTGTTCAAGCAGCTCACGGCGGTACACAACGGTTATCTATGGACGCCGGAGCGTGCTGCAGCCAACCCGGCGGGGAACAGGCCTGCGCCTGGCGGCAATGTTCCTGCTTCAACAGGTGGCCAGCCGTTCAGTACGGTCGATTGGTACCGGCAATTACAGGCCATGACGTCCTTTGATCTGTTGCGTCAGGGCGACATGGCCGCACTGGCCGGGAAGATCAAGGCGCAGCTGTTAGTCATCACGTCAGAACAGGACCGCATGGTAGACCCGGCGCCTTCCAAGGCGCTGGCCGCTCAAAAGCGCGCGCAATTGCTGGTGCTCAACAGCGATTGCGGGCACATGGCGCCGGCGTGTGAGGCAGACAAGGTGAATGAGGCGGTGAAGGGGTTCCTCAAATAGGACGGCGGCCTCCGGTTGTCAGCGGCGCACTGGCCAGTACGGCAAGCCGGCGGCGAGAACCTGCCGCAGACGGCAAGCATTGTCGATTATTGCGGCCAGTACCGGCTTGAGGGGTGGTGTGCAGGCCCGTGCTGGCGGGCCTTTCAGGCGGGGGCGGGCGGTATGGCATCGGTTTTGCTGTTGTCGGGGTACATCGGACAACCTGAACAGGAGGTGAAAGATGTTAATCGGCAACAGTGCCATCCAGCAGTTCGTGTCGAAGGCCGTAAGCCACACCCATTACGCCACGACGGACACGGATGCCTACAACAGCGCCATGGCCGGCGCTGCCACACCCGTGGCAGCGATTGCGAGCAATGGTGAAGGCGCGGCGCAAAGCAGCAATGACGGCAAGCAGGGCTACGACGAGTCGTTTGCCAAAATGATGGTGAACCTGAAAGCAGCGGCGGCCAACACGGCGCCGTCGGTGACGGATGATGACAAGGCGGCAGCGGCTGCGGCGTTTGTGTCCAGCGCTGACAAGCAGGTCGCGTCGTCTGACAGCGTCAGCAAGACCGTCTCCGATGAACTGGCGGCCAGCGATGGCACGGCGGGTTCTGACGGCGCGGGTTCGGTGAAGGATCAGTTTCTGTCCTACATGAACCAGACCGATGCGGAGAAGGTGCGGCAGCGGTTGACGGGTGTCACCAAGGCGGAATACGACGCCATGACGCCGCAGGAGCAGGCGGCGGTGGACAAGCAGGTGACCGAACTGCAGAAGCAGAAGACGGATCAGCAGGTCGCTGAGCAGGAGGTGAAGACCAGGATCGCCATGGCAAAGGCGGAAATGGCCTGATTGTTTTCTTCAGATCAAGGGCGTCTGCCTAACGGCAGACATTTCGCCTTCGGCGAGTTACTTTTAAAAGCACTAAAAGTAACCAAAAGTGCCTGCTCTCGGTTGGGCCCGACTTCGTCGGGTTCCTTCACTCCTGTCCCGCTCCGTGGGCCCGCGCCGAACGGACATCCATGTCCTGACGGCGCTCTCGCCGCATCCATGCGGCTCGACCCACTGCGCGAAACCTCCGTTCAGCCTGCACCCAAGTCGCGATAGGTGTCGTCTGAGGGTTATGTGTCTGAAGATCAAGATCAAGATCAAAAGCAGATCAGAAGCAGATCGAGGGCGGGTCAAGCGCCAAGGACTTGTGGGAGTGAGCTTGCTCACGAAGGGGCCGGTACATCCATCGGATATCTGGCGTGTTGGATAAAGCATTCGCGAGCAAGCTCGCTCCCACGGGGAGGGGGGTGTGATCAGCAAAAATGTCGGTGCCTGAGCTGGCCTCTTCCCGGCTAAAGCCGGTCCCACTAACAGCAGCGCGTGCAATCAGCGGGACTGGCTCCGACTGTGGGACCGGCTTCAGCCGGGAATCCGTTGATCTGCTTTAAAGCGCTTTTGATCTTCATACGCAAATGGCTCAAACACCGCCAATCGCGACTTGGGTGCAGGCTGAACGCAGACGGCGCGCAGTGGGCCGAGCCGCATGGATGCGGCGAGAGCGCCGTCAGGACATGGATGTCCGTTCGGCGCGGGCCCACGGAGCGTCGTCGGAGTGAGGGTATTCCGACGAAGGAGGAACCCAACCAGGAGCAAGCACCCTTGGTTACTTGGGGTGCTTTTCCAAGTAACTCGCCGAAGGCGAAACAGTCTGCCCCCAGGCAGACGCCTGTGATCTTGATCTTGATCTTGATCTGAAAAGGACCGGTCGCCTAGACCACCTCCGCCCGATAGGGCAAATCCGGCCCCTCCCGCGTACAGGTCACCGCCGCCGCTGCCACCGCAAACTCCAGCATCTTCGTCAGCGTCTCCCGATCTACGCCCGCCAGAGCAGAGGGCGCATCCAGACCCCGCTCCGTCAGAAACGCAATGAGCGCCGCCTGAAACGTATCACCGGCACCCACCGTATCAACCGTTTCCACCTTGCGCGCCGCCACCGACCACGTGCCCAGTGCCCGCGTAAATATCGTCGCGCCCTGACGACCGCGAGTCATGATCACCCACTGGCAATTGTCCTTCAGCCAGCCCTCGGCCACCGACGCCGCGTCCTTCTGCGGATACAACAGCTCCAGATCCTCATCACTGACTTTGATGATGTGCGCGTGCTCGGCAAACTTCGCCACCTGACTGCGCCACAACTCAATGCTCGGCGCCGGGTTCAAACGCACATTGGGGTCGAAGGTAATCAGCCGCTTGCCGCTTTCCCGCCGAACCAGCGTCAGGAGGGCATCGGCGACCGGCTGCACCACCAGCGAGAACGAACCCACGTGCAAGCCACGCACGCTGTCGTCCAGCGTCGGCAGATGCTCAACGCTCAGCATCCGGTCGGCGCAGCCTTCGCCGCGAAAACTGTACTGCGGCGAGCCGTCGGCACCCACGGCGACCATCGACAGCGTAGTCGGCGCGTCGATGTGCACGAGAAAGTCATCGCGCACGCCTTCTTCCGCCAGCACCTTCAACAATCGCTTGCCCAGGTAATCGCTGGAGATGCCGGCGAAGAACCCCGCATCGATGCCCAGCCGGCGCAGCCCGACGGCGACGTTGAACGGCGAACCGCCGGCGATGGCCTGGTAACCCACTTTGTTGCTTTGTCCGCTGTCCGGCTGACAGAAAAAGTCGAACAGTGCTTCGCCACAGACCAGATACATAGTTGCTCCATAAAGGCCGACGGGGCTGTCCGTCAGAGGCCCTGCAATTGAGTGCGATAGTGCTGATAAACCGACTGATACGCCGTAACGTGTTCGGCAACCGGCCGGGTTTCGCTGGCCGGATCGAGGCTGACGCAACGCTCGGTCAGCGCCTGCAGCGACTCACCGTCACCGCCGACGTGGGAATGACACCACGCCGCCTGAATCGCCGCGCCCAAGGCCGCCGCTTCGGTGCCGGTGGTGCAGATGACCGGCGTATCCATGATGTCGGCGACGATCTGCCGCCAGACCGCGCTTTTGGCGCCGCCGCCGATCAGGCGGATGTTATCGCTCTTGATGCCGCTGTCGCGCAACAGGTCCAGACCGTAACGCAGGCCGAAGGTAGTGCCCTCGACCACCGCGCGGCACAGGTTGGCCTGGGTCAGGTTGGTGCTGTCCAGCCCCAGAATGCTGCCGGTGGCGTGGGGCAGGGCGGGCACGCGTTCGCCGTTGAGGAACGGCAGCACGAGCACGCCCTGGGCGCCAATCGGTGAGGACGCGACCGCCGCGTTGAAAGCGCCGATGTCCAGCGCGAACAGCTCGCGGATGGCACTGGTGGCGTTGGTCAGGTTCATGGTGCAGATCAACGGCAGCCAGCCGCCCGACGAGGAGCAGAAGGTTGCCACCGACGGCTGCGCGCTGACGTTGCCTGCTTCAGCAAAGGCGTAGACCGTGCCCGACGAGCCCAGGCTCATGGTGATCGAGCCCGGTGCGATATTGCCGGTGCCGATGGCGCCCATCATGTTGTCGCCACCGCCGCTGGAGACGATGGCCTTCGGATTGAGGCCCAGCCGCTGAGCGATGGCAGGAAGAATCGCGCCCACCGGCTGGTGCGCCTCGATCAGTTCCGGGAGCGCCTTGACCAGCCGGCCGCTGGGGTCGATATGCTGAAGAATGTCGAGGTCCCACGCGCGGGTGCGCACGTTGAAATAACCGGTGCCCGACGCGTCGCCGAACTCGCTGCAGCTGCGGCCAGTCAGCCAGTAATTGAGGTAGTCGTGGGGCAGCAGAATTTTGTCGATGTGGGCAAACAGGTCGGGAAACTGCTCTTTGCTCCACAGCAGTTTGGAGACCGTGTAGCCCGGCGCGATGGCGATACCTAGGCGCTCCAGCGAACCGGCTTCACCGCCCAGATACGCCAGCAGCCGATCATTTTCCGGGGTGGATTCGGTGTCGCACCACAGCTTGGCCGGGCGCAGCACCTGGCCTGAGTCATCGAGCATGACCAGGCCATGTTGCTGGCCGGACACACCGATGGCCTGGATGTCCGCGCCGGACACCCCAGCCTGCTGCAAGGCCGCCGCCGTCGCCTGCTCGAACGCATCGAGCCATTCCTGCACATCCTGTTCGCGGCGACCGTTGGCGCCGCTGATCATGTGGTGGGCGCCCGAGCCTTCGCCCAGAACCTTGCCGCTGACCGCATCCAGAACAATCGCCTTGGTGCCTTGGGTGCCGCAATCGATGCCGAGAAACATGCCCACCTCTTTAGCTATGAAGCTCAGACGGCTTTCGCCAACAGGTTTTCCAGGGTTTTGCTGACGCCCCATTGCTTCAGGCTGTTCAGGTTGTGCTCGAACGATGCCACGAACTCGGCGGACTGGGGAATCGCCGCGCCGAAGATTTCTTCCACTTCAAGCAGCCGCTGGGTGACCAGCACGTCATCGGCGACCAGCGCCTTGCAGAAGTCGGCGCGCGGGTCGACCACGGTGTACGGCACGCCGTTCTCCCCGGTGAAGCCGCCCGTGCGGTTGCCCTGCAGGTACAGCGCCCAGGCCGCGACCACCAGCGAGGCGCGGTCCATGTTGCCGCCGTCGACGATCAGACGATTAATCGTCGGCACGGTGAATTTCGGAAATTTCGACGAGCCGTCGGAGCACACCCGCTCCAGCTGATCGGCGATGGCTTGGTTGGAGAAACGATCGATCAGGGTCTGTTTGTACTCGGTCAGGTCGATGCCCGGCACCGGCGCCAGCTGCGGCGTGACGTCCAGGTCCATGTAAGTTCGGATGTAGTCGACGAACAGCGGGTCGTTCATGGTTTCGTGGACGAAGCGATAGCCCTTCAGCGCGCCGAGATAGGTCAGGGCCAAGTGGCTGCCGTTGAGCAGCTTGATCTTCATTTCTTCGTACGGGGTCACGTCGTCGGTGAACTGCACGCCGACCTTTTCCCAGGCCGGACGGCCGTTGACGAACTTGTCTTCCAGCACCCATTGCACGAACGGCTCGCAGACCACCGGCCAGGCGTCGTCGATGCCTTTCTGGTCGTGCAGTTGCAGGCGGTGGGCGGTGCTGGTCATCGGCGTGATGCGGTCAACCATGGCGTTGGGGAAGCTGACGTTTTCAGCGATCCAGTCGTGCAGCTCCGGGTCGCGCAGTTGGGCGAAGGCGAGCAGGGCCTTGCGGGTCACGGCGCCGTTGTGCGGCAGGTTATCGCAGGACATCAGGGTGAACGCCGGCGTGCCTTCCGCGCGGCGGCGGGTCAGGGCGGCGCACAGATAACCAAAGACGGTTTTCGGTGTGGCAGGGTGTTCGAGGTCGTACTGGATCTGCGGCAGGTGGCTCATGAATTCGCCGGTGCTGTCATCGATGCAATAGCCGCCTTCGGTGATGGTCAGCGAGACAATGCGAATGTCGGCGCTGGCCAGTTTGTCGATCAGCGCCAGGTCACTGTCGCTGGACATGAGCATCTGGCTCATGGCCCCGATCACGCGGGTTTCGGTGTCCGGGGTGTCGCCCAGTTCGAACAGCGTGTAGAGGAAGTCCTGGCCTTTCAGCGCTTCAAAGTTGCTGCGGTCTTCCTCGCGCAGGCTGACCCCGCAGATGGCCCAGTCCAGGCCTTCGCCGCTGCCTTCATTGGCGCCGAGTGACATCAGCGCGTCGGTGTAAAACGCCTGGTGGGCGCGGTGGAAACCGCCGACGCCGATGTGAGCAATGCCTTGGCGACGATCATCGAGGGAGTAGGCGGGGATGGCAATGCCGGCGCCCAGGTTGGAGAGGTTCTGCTTGTTCAGTTTCATGACGGTGTTCCCGAATTCTGTGATGGGCGATGACTCAGGCAGCGGCCTGCAACGCGCGGCGGATGACCTGGCCCTGGGCGTCGAACAGGTGGCAGTGCGCGCTGTTCAAGTGCAGTTTCAGGGTCTCGCCGTACTGGCTGGCCAGGTCCCCACGAATACGCATGGTCAGCGGCTCGCCGGAAGTGGTGCGCACGTGGCAGTAAGTGTCGCTGCCCAGGCGTTCGCTGACGTCGGCGATCACGGTCAACTGGCAATCGCCCTCGTTGGCCAGCTCCAGGTGCTCGGGACGAATGCCCAAGGTCACTGAGTCGCCCACGCTCTGTTGCGCGTTGGTGAAGGGCAGCAGGACTTTCGTCCCGGCGTCTAGCGTGACTTCGCAGGCCGAGGCCTCGACGCCGCTGATGATGCCCTTGAGGAAGCCCATTTTCGGCGTGCCGAGAAAGCCCGCGACGAACAGGTTGGCCGGGTGGTGGTACAGCTCCAGCGGCGAGCCCACCTGTTCAACGCGACCGCCGTTGAGCACGACCACTTTGTCGGCCAGGGTCATGGCTTCGACCTGGTCGTGGGTGACGTAGATCATCGTTGCCTGCAGCTCTTTGTGCAGGCGCGACAGCTCCAGCCGGGTCTGCACCCGCAGGGCGGCGTCGAGGTTGGACAGGGGTTCATCGAACAGGAAAATTTTCGGGTTGCGCACGATGGCGCGACCGATCGCGACGCGCTGGCGCTGACCGCCCGACAGCTGCTTGGGCTTGCGCTCCAGCAACGGGCCGAGCTCGAGGATACGCGCGGCTTCATCGACCTTTTTCTTGACCTCGGCCTTTGGCGTGCCGGCCAGGTCCAGCGCGAACGACAGGTTTTTGCCAACGGTCATGTGCGGGTACAGCGCGTAGGTCTGGAACACCATCGCCAGGTCGCGCTTGGCCGGTGTCACTTGAGTGATCTCGCGGCCATCAAGTTCGATGCTGCCGCTGGTGACGTCTTCCAGGCCGGCGATCAGGCGCAGCAGGGTGGATTTGCCACAGCCCGAGGGACCGACGAAGACCACGAACTCACGGTCCTTCACGTCCAGGTCGATGCCTTTGATGATCTGGTGGCCGTCGAAGCCTTTTTGCAGATTTCTGATTGTCAGGTTAGCCATGATGGGCTCCAGTTTTATTCTTCAAAATGTCGAAATCATCAACGGCGGCATCGTTCCCACGCTCTGCGTGGTAACGCCGCCCTTGACGCTCTGCGTCGGCGCTTTGGACGCGGAGCGTCCGGTCGCTGGTTACCACGCAGAGCGTGGGAACCCTCCTGTTTCGGTTATTTCACGGCGCCAAACGACAGCCCGCGGACCAGTTGTTTCTGGCTGATCCAGCCGAAGATCAGGATCGGCGCGCAGGCCAGGGTCGACACCGCCGACAACTTGGCCCAGAACAAGCCTTCGGGGCTGGAGTACGAGGCGATCAACGCAGTCAACGGCGCGGCATTCGAGGAGGTCAGGTTCAGCGACCAGAACGCCTCGTTCCAGCACAGGATCAGCGACAGCAGCGCCGTCGAGGCCAGCCCGCCCTTGCAGATCGGAATCAGCACGCGAAAGATTTCCTGGCGCGTGGTGGCGCCGTCCAGCCGCGAGGCTTCGAGAATCTCACCGGGAATGTCCTTGAAGTAGGTGTAAATCATCCACACCACAATCGGCAGGTTGATCAGCGTGTAGATCACGATCAGCGCAATGCGCGAATCCAGCAGGCCAAAGGTCTTGGCCAGCAGGTAGATCGGCATCAGCACGCCCACCGGCGGCAGCATCTTGGTGGAGAGCATCCACAGCAGCGTGCCTTTGGTTCGCTTGGTTTCGAAAAACGCCATGGAGTAGGCCGCCGGCACCGCGATCAGCAGGCACAGGATGGTCGCGCTGAAAGAGATCAGAATCGAGTTCCAGGCGAAGTGGAAGTAGTCACTGCGCTCCTGGATGTGCAAGTAGTTTTCCAGGGTCGGCGTGAAGAAGAACTGCGGCGGCGTCGCGAACGCGTCGATCTCGGTCTTGAAGCTGGTCAGGACCATCCAGAAGATCGGGAAGAAAATCAGCGCCGCGATCAGCCACGACAAGGTGCCGAGCAGGGCACTTTGCAGGCGACGGGATTGTTTGAGCGTCATCATGGCCTTGCCCTCAAGACTTGTCGGTGAGGTTTTTGCCGATCATCCGTACCAGGATGATCGCGGCAATGTTGGCGATCACAACGGCAATCAAGCCGCCTGCCGATGCCATGCCCACGTCGAATTGCAGCAGTGCCTGGTTGTAGATCAGGTACGCCAGATTGGTGGAAGCGAAGCCCGGGCCGCCGTTGGTGGTGGTGAAGATTTCGGCGAACACCGAGAGCAGGAAGATCGTTTCGATCATCACCACCACGGCGATCGGGCGCGCCAGGTGCGGCAGGGTCAGGTGCCAGAAGATCGCGATCGGGCCGGCACCATCCAGACGCGCCGCTTCTTTCTGTTCCTGATCCAGGGACTGCATGGCGGTCATCAGAATCAGGATCGCGAAGGGCAGCCACTGCCACGACACGATGATGATGATCGACAGCATCGGGTAATTCGCCAGCCAGTCCACCGGCTGGGCGCCGAAGAGCTTCCAGACCCAGGCGAGGATGCCCGACACCGGGTGGAAAATCAGGTTCTTCCAGATCAGCGCGCTGACCGTAGGCATGATGAAGAACGGCGAGATCAGCAGCACGCGGACGATGCCGCGGCCGAAGAACTCACTGGCCTCCAACAGCGCCGAGATCAATACGCCGAGGATTACGCTGATGGCCAGCACGCTGCCGACCAGCAAGAGCGTGTTCATGGCACCGGGCAAAAAGCCTGCGTCGGTGACGAAGAATTCGAAGTTCTCCAGCCCGACGAATTCGTTTTCGCCGGGATTGAGCAGGTTGTAGCGGATCAGCGAAAAGTAGATGGTCATGCCCAGCGGCACGATCATCCAGACCAGCAGCAACAGCACCGAGGGGCTGACCAGAAACCAGCCGGGCTTGGTGACGCTGCCTTTGGCGGACGACTTGTCGTCGGCCGCAGCGGTGCGCGGGGTGAGGGTTGAGGTGTTCATGTTGACTCCGAACCGGGCAAAAGCGAGAGCGTGAACGTCGGCGGCAGGCATTCAGCGCCTGCCGCCTTCAAGCAGCGGGTGTCAGCCCTTCTTCGGGTAACCCGCGCGCTTCATGTCACGTTCGGTGGCGCTTTGCGCCTGAGCCAGCGCAGCGTCCACCGTGGTAGAACCTACCAGTGCGGCGGAGAACTGCTGACCGACATTCGTCCCGATCTGCTGGAACTCGGGGATGGTCACCAACTGGATGCCCACGTACGGCACCGGCTTGAGGGTCGGCGCTTTCGGCGTGACGGCCTTGAGGGATTCCAGGGTGATATTGGCGAACGGCGCAGCTTGTTTGTAGGCATCGGTGTAGGTCGATGCGCGGGTGCCTGGCGGCACGTTGGACACGCCGTCTTTCTCGGCGACCAGCGCGGCATACTCTTTGGACGTGGCCCATTCGGTGAAGGCGCGCGCGTCCTTGTCGTTCTTCGCGCTGGTCGGGATCGCCAGTGCCCACGAGTACAGCCACGCCGAGCCCTTGTCGGTCACTTCGTGCGGCGCGTAGGTAAAGCCAACGCTGTCAGCCACTTTGCTCTGAGATTTGTCTGTCACGAACGAGCCGGCAACGCTGGCATCCACCCAGATCGCGCATTTGCCGCTGTTGAACAGCGCGAGGTTTTCGTTGAAACCGTTGCTGGAGGCGCCCGGCGGGCCGTCCTTCTTCATCACGTTGGTGTAGAAGGTCAGCGCGTTCTTCCATTCAGGCTGGTCGAATTGCGGCTTCCATTGTTCGTCGAACCAGCGCGCGCCAAAGGAGTTGGCGATGGTGGTGATCAGCGCCATGTTCTCGCCCCAGCCGGCCTTGCCGCGCAGGCAGATGCCGTACTGTTCCTTGGACTTGTCGGTGAGTTTGTCGGCGAATTCGGAGATCTGCGTCCAGGTCGGACGCTCCGGCATGGTCAGGCCGGCTGCCTTGAACAGGTCTTTGCGGTAGTAGGTGATCGAGCTTTCTGCGTAGAACGGCAGGGCGAAGAGTTTGCCATCAACCGACAAGCCATCGCGTACCGAAGGAAACACGTCGTCCAGCGCGTAGGACGCAGGCAGATCGTTCATTTCCTTGAGCCAGCCCTTGGCGCCCCAGAGTGAGGCTTCGTACATACCGATGGTCAGCACGTCGAACTGGCCGCCCTTGGTGGCGATGTCGGTGGTCAGGCGCTGACGCAGCACGTTCTCTTCCAGCACGACCCACTTGAGCTTGATGTCCTTGTGCTGTTCTTCGAAGGTCTTGGACAGCCGCTGCATGCGGATCATGTCGCTGTTGTTGACGGTGGCGATGGTGACTTCACCGGCTGTGGCGGTGGTGCAGAGAGACAGGAGGGTCAGACAGGTACCGGCAAGGAGAACATGTGCAGAGGTCTTCATTTATCACTCCTCTTCTGCGCCAAGGCTGACGTCAGAAGCTTGGTTATTGTTTTTGTTTCTTCCGGAGGCCAGGAAGAATGTCAGCTGATTACAGCCTTGTACGCGCTGGTTGACAAATCCTGCGGCGCACTTGAACTGATACTTTTTTGCACCGGGATTTCCGGCGGCCACTTCATAGAACTGCGCCCGCACATGATGCGGGGCAGTTCCAGCGTAGTTGAAGGGCGCGAAGGGGTAACGAATCAGTACAGGTTTTGTTCGGTCAGGCGCTGTACGGCGAGGCGGCGATAGTGAGAGGGGGTCATGCCTTTGAGCTTCTGGAAGCGCCGATTGAAGTTGGAGATGTTATTGAAACCCGACTCGAAGCAGACGTCGGTCACCGGCCGGTCGCCGTCGGCGAGCAGTTCGCAGGACTTACTGATGCGCAGGCGGTTGACGAATTCGACGAAGCAACGTCCGGTCGCCTGCTTGAACACCCGAGAAAAGTACGTCGGCTTCATGCCCAGGTAGTCCGCCACTTCTTCCAGCGGCAACTCGCGGGCGTAGTGGGTGAAGATGTATTCCACGGCTTTGTTGGTGCGCTCCACGGCGTGATCGTCGGACAGCTGCGAGGCGGTAGTGCCCGACAGCAGCTGGAAATCATCACTGGCCGCCAGCAATTCCAACAGAATGAAGAAATGCCCCAAGCGGGTCATGCCCGTGGTGTCGGCGATTTTCTGCATCAGTTTGGTGGCTTGGCGGATGGTGCGCTTGCAGCGGAATTCGATGCCGTACCGTGCGCGTTCGAGCAGCGGCGCCAGGGTCTTGAGTTCGGCAAACACCTGATTGCCGCTTTCGAGCAGCTCTTCGGTGAAATTCACCAGCATGTCGCGCTTGGGCACGACCTCGTCTTCTTCGATCTGGCTGATCCAGTTGTGCGGAAGATTGGGGCCGGTGAGGAACAGGGTCTCAGGGTAGAAATTGCCGATGTAATCACCGACGAAGACCTTGCCGGAACTGGCAACGATCAGGTGCAGCTCGTATTCCTTGTGGAAATGCCAGCGCACCAGCGGGCAGGGAAACCCGTGCTCGCGGTAGATGATCGACAGACCGTTGTGGTCGTCCATCAGCTCGTAGGAAGGTTCGGTGACTCTTGTTGTTCTGGTCATGCGCGTGCCGGTCTGGAGAGTGGCGTGGGAATAATGTGCACTATTTGGTGGGCGGAATACAGATACAGGATTTAAACAGATGCAGCTGAACGCACGAATTCAGTGGGACCGCGGCGTTTCAGTAGGACCGGCTTCAGCCGGGCAGAGGCCCGTCTGAGCACCGTCAATTCAGCGGAGTGACGCTCATCTGCGCAGTGAACTAACCACACCCATCAACAACCCGATAGGCTGATGCACCTTCCGCGAATGCCTTCGGAGAACCGCCACCCCATGAAAAAAATCCTCGTGATCGGCATTGGCGCGGGCAATCCCGAGCACATCACTGTTCAGGCGATCAAGGCGCTGAACCGCACCCAGGTGTTTTTCATCCTCGACAAAGGCTACGCCAATGACGACTTGCTGGCGTTGCGCCGGGACATTTGCGAGCGCTACATCGAGGGGCATGACTATCGTCTGGTGCAGGTGAGCGATCCAAAGCGCAGGGACGACTCGGCGTCTTACCGCAGCGGCATCGAGCATTGGCACGAGCAGCGCGCCGTGCTGTTCGAGCAGTTGATTGCAGATGAAGTAAAGGCCGGCCAGACCGGGGCGTTTCTGGTGTGGGGCGACCCGGCGCTGTACGACAGCACGATGAGGATTCTCGATCAGGTGCTCGCCCGCGGCCGCGAGTCATTTGACTATGAAGTCATTCCCGGCATCACCAGCGTGCAGGCGCTGGCCGCCGGGCACCGCATCGGCCTGAACCGCATTGGCGAGCCGATCCACATCACCACCGGCCGGGAGCTTGCAGCGGAGCAGGGCGCGCACATTCGTAACAGCGTGGTGATGCTCGACGCCCATTGCACCTTCGAGCGGTTTATCGATGAAGATCTGCACATCTATTGGGGTGTTTATCTGGGCACCCCTGACGAAATGCTCATTTCAGGCCCGCTGCACGACGTCAGCGCGCAGATACGGCAGGCGCGTGAAACAGCGCGAGCGCAGAAGGGCTGGATCATGGACACCTACCTGCTGCGCCGCGCCGTCCGCTAGACACAATGACTCAGGCGTTTTTGTTTTTGGCTTCGATCCACTGCGACATGTATTGCGTGCTCTTGTGCTGATGGTGGCGAAGCATGGCGCCGGTGAAGTTGGCTGTGCGATGGGCCTGGAGCTTGTCACGCAACGCGAGGATGCGTTCGATGAGCGCGGCGCAATGGCGATCATGGCCAAAGCGCGCCGGCAGCAATTGCCAGCCGTCCCGTTGCGCCTGTTCCCAGCGCGCCTGGTCGGTGTAGAGGCTGACCGCCGCGTCGGCCAGCCCCTGCGCATCACAGGCCACGGCCCCGGGAAACGCCAGCTCGCCGTGCATGGCTTCGGCACCGATGGGCGTCGTGACGGTCGGCGTGCCGCAGACCATGGCGTCGATGATCTTGCCCTTGATCCCTGCGCCGAATCGCAACGGCGCAAGGGACATCCGCGCCGCGCCCATCACCTCCAGCGCATCTTCGGCCCAGTTCATGATGTGAAACCCCTGGGCGGCGTTATGCAGCGCTGCGGCCTTGGGCGGCGTATACGCGCCGTACACATGAACTTGAGCTGCGGGCAGCCGCGCGCGGATCAGCGGCCAGACCGTATTTTTCAGCCACAGCACCGCATCCCAGTTCGGCGCGTGGCGGAAGTTGCCGATGGTGATGAAATGGGCCCGCTCTTCAAAGGAGCGAGCGCCATCGGGCACCTCCCGTACAAGCAGCGGTACCCAATGCAATTGGGCGGCGGGCACTGAAAACAGCTCGGTCAGCAGGCCGATTTCGACATCCGACACCATCAGGCTCAGGTCACTGCGGTGGATTGCGGCGATCTCGCGCTGGGCCAAGTCAGTGGTTGCCATCCGGGTGAACAGCTGATCCCGTGACGACTGAAAATAATCAGTCAGGTCAGCATCGGGCTTGCCGTCGAGCCATTCCTTGACCGCCTGATGACGGGCATGGCGCAGGCTCTGCAGGTCGGAACTTTCAAGCAGACGGATCGCGCCAGGGCAATGTTTTTCCACCCGCCAGCCGAACTGCTCTTCCATCAGGAACTGGTCGAACAACACCACGTCGGGCTGCAGCTCACTGATGAAGGCGTCGAAGCTGCCGTGATTGAGGGCGATGGCGACTTCAGTGATGCCCAATGCGGCGAGATCGGCCTTGTGCTCGCCTTCGGTGGCGGCGCTGGCGAAAGTGATCCGCCAGCCCTGTTCGAGGAAACAGTCGATCAGCTGCATGACATGGCCGCTGGCCGCTGACGATCGCGGCTCTGGCCAGACGTAGCCGATAATCAGCACATGGATCGAGGGTCGCTGCGTCAGATGCTCAGTCGCCAAGAATGCCCTTTACCTTGTCACGCAGCTGGTCGATGGAAAACGGCTTGCCGATATTGTGCATGCCCTCTGGCACATCAACGGAATCCGCGTAGCCACTGGCGAACAGCACCGGAATGTCCGGGCGAATCTCACGTGCCTTCAGTGCGAGATCTTTCCCGTTCATGTCGGGCAGGCCCAGGTCAGTCATCATCAAGTCGATGGTCTGACCCGCGTTGTTCAGAACCGCAAGGGCCTCGGCGGCGTCGGCTGCTTCCAGCACTGAGTACTCAAGCTCCTCGAGGACGTCGACAATCAACATCCTGACGATGTCGTCATCTTCGACCACCAGAATCGTGCGGGGTGAATCGGACATGAAAAGTTCCTTAATTGGGCAGGGAGCGCATCGCACGGCAAGGGGGTGTACAGCATTTCGCTGCGGGCGCAATTGTGACAAGTTCCGCGCCGCAACAACACGATTCAATTGAGTGTAGTGGCTTTTGGAATGCACTCAAATGTACAGTTCGAGCCCGATTGTTCTCGATCTATTGTCAGAAAATTCAACCTTCTACGTCAGATGCTGGAGTTTTTGCCGAGATTTGCGGCAAACTCCGTCGTTTAGACGAATCCGCCTGAGCCCTTGCGATGATCACCAACTCTGCAGTCGATGAGCAACGTTTCCGCAAACTGTTAAGCCGCAACGTCAGTTTACCTTTGGCCGTCGGCGTACTGAGCGCGGCCTTCTTTGTCATTCTGATTTCCTACTTGTTGTCGGCGATCCAGTGGGTCGAACACACCGACCGGGTCATCAACAATCTAAATCGTTCGCTCAAGCTCTCGGTGGACATGGAAACCGGGATGCGCGGCTTCCTGCTGACCGGGGATGAGCGTTTCCTCGACCCCTACGAAGTGGCCAAACCGGCCATCAGCACCGAGCTTCAGGGCCTTGAAGAACTGGTCGCCGACAACCCGCCCCAGGTTGACCGCTTCAAGCGACTCGCGGCGCTGCAGTCGGCGTGGAACGACTTCGCCCAGGAGATGATCACCTTACGGCGCAGCGGAGGCGACTACCAGACGCCGATCAAGGACCGTCGCGGCAAGCGCCTGTCCGACGAGATACGCGAGGAGTACGACCAGGCCGCCAACGTCGAGCATCAACTGCGTCTGACCCGCAACACCGACGTGACCCACACCACGGTGATGTCAGTCTCGCTGTACATCACGTTCATTCTGATCGTCAGCGGTATCCTTGCCTGGGTCGGTCGTCGTGACATGACCACCTTGTCAGACACCTACGCCGCCAACCTCAGGGCGCAACAGCTGGACGCGGATCGCTTGTCCCACGTCGCCTGGCTGCGCAACGGTCAGAGCGAACTGGCCGAGCAGGTCATCGGCCAGCTCACCCTCAATTTGCTGGGCCGCAATGTGCTGCACTTCTTCGCCCAATACCTGGGCGCGGTGGTGGCGGCGGTGTACGTGCGTCAGGAGCACGGCGGTCTGGTGCGCGTCGCTTCCTACGGTTTCTCCCGGGAGCAGGAACAGCACGAGCAGTCGATCTACAGCGGTGAAGGCGTGGTCGGCAAAGCGGCCGAGCAGGATCAGATCATCACTCTGGACAACGTCCCCCAGGATTACTTCAAAGTCACCTCCGGCCTGGGCGAAGGCTCGCCGCGCAGTGTCGTGGTGGTGCCGACCAGCAATGATGACCACGTCAACGGCGTCATCGAGCTCGGCTTCCTTCGCGAGCTGACCCCCCGCGACCTGGAGTTCCTCGAACTGGTGGCCGAGAACGTCGGCACGTCCATCGAGGCTGCGCGCTACCGTCAGCGCTTGCAGGAAGTGCTCGCCGAGACCCAGCAGCTCAACGAAGAGCTCCAGGTGCAGCAGGAAGAACTGCGCACCGCCAACGAAGAGCTGGAAGAGCAGTCGCGGATCCTCAAGGAATCCCAGGCCCACCTGGAAACCCAACAGGCGGAGCTGGAGCAAACCAATGAGCAGTTGGCCGAGCAGGGCAAGGCACTCGCTGACCAGCGTGACGCCCTGGACCGCAATAACGAAGAATTGCACATCGCCCAGATTGAGCTGGAAGCACGCGCCGACGAGTTGCAGCGCTCCAGCAAATACAAATCCGAATTCCTCGCCAACATGTCCCACGAGCTGCGCACGCCGCTTAACAGCTCGTTGATTCTGGCCAAGCTGCTGTCGGAAAACCCCCAGGACAACCTCACCGCTGAACAGGTCAAGTTCGCCGAGTCGATCTACTCGGCCGGCAACGATTTGCTCAACCTGATCAACGACATTCTGGATATTTCCAAGGTCGAGGCCGGCAAGCTGGACATGCGTCCGGAAAACAGCAGCGTCAGCCGTCTGGTGGACGGCCTGCGCATGACCTTCGAACCGCTGGCGGCCGAGAAGAAGCTGGAGTTCTCGGTGGAGATTCAATCCGGCACGCCGGTGTCGCTGTACACCGATCGCCAGCGCCTGGAGCAGATCCTCAAGAACCTGCTGTCCAACGCGATCAAGTTCACCGAAAGCGGCGCGGTCAGCCTGACCGTGTCGCGGCAGCCCGGTGAAGGCGTCGCCTTCACCGTTCGCGACTCCGGTATCGGCATCGCCGAAGAGCAGCAGGAGAGTATTTTCGAAGCGTTCCGTCAGGCCGACGGCACCACCAATCGCCGCTACGGCGGCACTGGCCTGGGCCTGTCGATTTCCCGCGATCTGGCGCGCCTGCTTGGCGGCTCGATCAGCGTGACCAGCGCGCCGGGGCAGGGCAGCATTTTCACCCTGGTGGTGCCGGAAGAGTACGTCGAACAGGAGCCTTCGCAGTACGCCGAGGCGCCCGTGGTTGCCGTGCAGACTGCGCCCGTTGTGGCGCGCGTCACCCCACCGACGCCAACTCCCGCCAGGTCTGCACCTCCCGCAGCGCCGATTCCGCGTTTTGCCGATGACCGTGAAAAAGCGCCGTTCAGTAAACGCTGCATTCTGGTGATCGAAGACGAAGTGCGCTTTGCCCAGATCCTCTATGACCTGGCCCATGAGTTGGGCTACAACTGCCTGGTGGCCCACGCTGCCGACGAGGGCTTTGACCTGGCGTCCTCTTTTGTGCCTGACGCCGTGCTGCTCGACATGCGCCTGCCGGATCATTCCGGACTGACCGTCCTTCAGCGTCTTAAAGAACTGCCGAGCACCCGGCACATCCCGGTGCACGTGATTTCCGTCGAAGACCGTCAGGAAGCCGCGCTGCAAATGGGCGCCATCGGCTACGCCGTCAAGCCGACCACCCGCGAAGAGCTCAAGGACGTCTTCGCCCGCCTCGAAGCCAAGCTGACGCAGAAGGTCAAACGCATTCTGCTGGTGGAAGACGATGCCTTGCAGCGTGACAGCATCGCGCGTCTGATCGGTGACGACGACATCGAGATCACCGCCGTCGGTTTCGCTCAGGATGCCCTTGATCTGCTGCGCGACAACGCCTACGACTGCATGATCATCGACCTGAAACTGCCGGACATGCTCGGCAACGAGTTGCTCAAGCGCATGTCCACCGACGAGATTTGTGCGTTCCCGCCGGTCATCGTCTACACCGGGCGCAACCTGACCCGTGACGAAGAAGCGGAGCTGCTGAAGTACTCGCGCACCATCATCATCAAGGGTGCGCGCTCGCCGGAGCGCCTGCTCGACGAAGTGACGCTGTTCCTGCACAAGGTCGAATCGCAGCTCTCGAACGAGCGCCAGAAGATGCTCAAGACCGCGCGCAGCCGCGACCGGGTGTTCGAAGGGCGCAAGATCCTGGTGGTCGACGACGACGTGCGCAACATCTTCGCCCTGACCAGCGCGCTGGAGCACAAAGGCGCGATCGTCGAAGTCGGGCGCAATGGACTGGAAGCGATCGAGAAGCTCAATACCGTCGATGACATCGACCTGGTGCTGATGGACGTGATGATGCCGGAAATGGACGGCTACGAAGCCACCATCGAGATCCGCAAGAATCCTCGCTGGCGCAAGCTGCCGATCATCGCCGTGACTGCCAAGGCCATGAAGGATGACCAGGATCGCTGCCTGCAGGCCGGTTCCAACGACTATCTGGCGAAGCCGATCGACCTCGATCGCCTGTTCTCGCTGATTCGCGTGTGGCTGCCGAAGATGGAACGTATCTGAATG
Organism: Pseudomonas sp. W2-17; assembly: GCF_041060445.1. Lineage (NCBI taxonomy): Bacteria > Pseudomonadati > Pseudomonadota > Gammaproteobacteria > Pseudomonadales > Pseudomonadaceae > Pseudomonas > Pseudomonas sp. W2-17. The sequence continues at coordinate 39,738 of NZ_JAUFNS010000009.1, forward strand.
AACCGGATCAATTGACCGCCTTTTGCCCGATCCAGAGTGTTGCCGATGCACCAAGAACGAGACGCCGATATCGAGTTACGCTTGCTTATTGAAGCGATCTACTTGAAATACAGCTACGATTTCCGCGATTACTCGGGTGCGTCGGTGAAACGACGGGTCGCCCACGCGTTGCGTCAATTCGAACTGAAGACCATTTCCGCGTTGCAGGAGCGGGTGCTGCATGACCCTTCGGCGTTCATGCAGCTGCTGCAGTTCCTGACGATCCCGGTCAGCGAGATGTTCCGCGACCCGACGCACTTCCTGGCCATCCGCGAAGAAGTCGTGCCGCTGCTCAAGACTTACCCTTCGGTGAAAATCTGGATCGCCGGGTGCAGCACCGGTGAAGAGGTCTACTCGATGGCCATCCTGCTGCGCGAGGAAGGCCTGCTCGAGCGCACGATCATCTACGCCACCGACATCAATCCCCGTTCCCTGGAAAAGGCCAAGCAAGGCATTTTCTCGATGGAAAACATGCACGGCTACAACGAGAACTACCTGAAGGCTGGCGGCAAGCGGCTGTTTTCGGAGTACTACACGGCCGCCTACGATTACGCGATTTTCGACAAGACGCTTCGCGAGAATGTCACCTTCGCCGATCACAGTCTGGCGACGGACAGCGTGTTCTCCGAGACTCAGTTGATCTCCTGCCGCAACGTGCTTATCTATTTCAACAAGAAACTGCAGGACCGCGCGTTCGGGCTGTTTCACGAGTCCCTCTGCCACCGCGGGTTCCTCGTGCTTGGCAGCAAGGAAACCCTGGATTTTTCCGGGTACAAAAACCAGTTCGACCCTCTGGTCAAACTTGAGCGGATCTACCGCAAATCATGAGAACGTCGTTTCCTGGACCATCGCCCGAAAAGCCCTTGTTGCCCGTGGTGGACGCGATTGTGGTCGGCGCATCCGCCGGTGGTGTCGAAGCGCTGCTGAAGATTTTCCGTACGCTGCCCAGAGGCTTTCGCTTGCCGATACTCGCGGTGCTCCACGTGCCGGACCAGCGTCGCAGTCAGTTGGCCGAGGTCTTTGCCGTGAACCTGGCGATACCGGTCAAGGAAGCGGACGATAAAGAGACCATCAAACCCGGCACGCTGTATTTCGCCGGGCCGAGTTACCACCTGTCGATCGAGAATGATTTCAGCCTGTCCTTGAGTCAGGAAGAACGGGTGCATCATTCGCGCCCGAGCATCGACATCCTGTTCGAATCGGCTGCAGACGCCTATGGTGAACGGCTGGCAGGCGTGTTGCTGACCGGTGCAAACAGCGATGGCGCGCGCGGCATGGCACGAATCAAGGAGTACGGTGGTCTGACCGTGGTCCAGGACCCGGCCCAGGCGCTCGCGCGGACCATGCCCGAAGCGGCGCTTGCCCTTCATACGCCGGATTTTCTATTGCCTTTGCCCGACATTGGGTCCTTGCTTGTCGAGCTGGAACGAATTGCATGCTGAGTGAAATCAAAGCCAAACTGCTGATCGTGGATGATCTGCCGGAGAACCTGCTCGCCCTCGAAGCGTTGATCAAGCGTGAGGACCGTCAGGTGTTCAAGGCGTTGTCTGCGGACGAGGCGTTGTCGTTGTTGCTCGAACACGAGTTTGCGATGGCGATTCTCGACGTGCAGATGCCGGGGATGAACGGCTTCGAACTCGCCGAGCTGATGCGCAGTACCGAGAAGACCAAGAACATTCCCATCGTGTTCGTCAGCGCCGCCGGGCGCGAGCTGAATTACGCGTTCAAGGGCTATGAAAGTGGTGCAGTGGATTTCCTGCACAAGCCCCTCGATATTCATGCAGTCAAGAGCAAGGTCAATGTCTTCGTTGACCTGTATCGCCAGCGCAAGGCCCTGAAGCAGCAGCTCGAAGAGCTCGAACACAGCCGCGCGGAGCAGGAAGCCCTGATGCGCGAGTTGAAGTCGACGCAGAGCGAGCTGGAGCGTGCGATCCGCATGCGCGATGACTTCATGTCGATTGTCTCCCACGAGGTGCGCACGCCGCTCAATGGCCTGATTCTGGAAACCCAGCTGCGCAAATTGCATCTGGCCAAAGACAATGCCTCGGCGTTCACCATGGAAAAACTCCGGGCCATGGTGGATCGCGACGAGCGGCAGATCCAGAGCCTCATTCGCCTGATCGAGGACATGCTCGATGTGTCGCGGATCCGTACCGGCAAGTTGTCGATTCGTACCAGCCCCTTTGATTTGTCGGAGTTGGTGGTCAATCTGGTGGAAAGTTATTCCGCGCAGATCGCTGCGGCCGGCAGTGTGGTGACGCTGCACGCCACGACGCCGGTGATTGGCGTGTGGGATGAGTTTCGCATCGAGCAGGTGGTGGCGAATCTGTTGACCAATGCGTTGCGCTACGGCGCGCACAAGCCGATCGAGTTGCGGGTGTACAGCGAGGCTGGCGAGGCGCGGGTGGAGGTGCGCGATCACGGGATCGGGATCAGCGCGGAAAACCAGAAGCGTATTTTTCAGCAGTTCGAGCGGGTCGCGGCCAGTCATGCGGTGGCGGGGCTTGGTTTGGGGTTGTTCATTTCCGATCAGATCGTCAGCGCTCATGGCGGGCGGATCAGTGTCGAGAGCGAAGAAGGGGCGGGGTCGATGTTTCGGGTTTCATTGCCGCTTTGATCAGCGGCGTGGCTTAGAGAGATCAAGAGCGTCTGCCTGGGGGCAGATTGTTTCGCCTTCGGCGAGTTACTTGATAAAGCACCCCAAGTAACCAAGGGTGCCTGCTCTCGGTTGGGCCCGACTTCGTCGGGTTCCTTCACTCCGGTCTCGCTCCGTGGGCCCGCTGCCATCCGCCATCCATGGCGGGGGGCAGCTCTCGCCGCATCCATGCGGCTCGGCCCACTCCGCGAGACCTGCGTTCAGCCTGCACCCAAGTCGCGTTTGGTGTCGTCTGGGCTTCCTGCGTATGAAGATCAAAATCAACGGCAACGGCAACGGCAACGGCTTCCCGGCTAAAGCCGGTCCCACTGAATGCACGCGTTGCTGTTAGTGGGACCGGCTTCAGCCGGGAAGAGGCCAGCCCAGGCGCCAACAATTTTGCTGATGGCACCGCCTTCATGTGGGAGCGAGCTTGCTCGCGAATGCTGTTGCTGTTGCTGTTGCTGTTGCTGTTGCTGTGCTCTTGATCTTCATACGCAAACCTTCCAGACGACGCAAAGCGCGACTTGGGTGCAGGCTGAACGCAGGTCTCGTGGAGTGGGCCGAGCCGCATGGATGCGGCGAGAGCGCCGTCAGGACATGGATGTCCGTTCGGCGCGGGCCTACGGAGCGAGACCGGAGTGAAGGAACCCCGACGCAGGAGGGGCCCAACCGGGAGCAGGCACTTTTGGTTACTTTTAGTGCTTTTTAAAAGTAACTCGCCGAAGGCGAAACAGAGGCCGTTAGGCCGACCCATCCGGTGATCAATCAAATAACTGATCACTCTGCGCAACCTCCAGCGCGGGCCATGGTCGTAATGGCAGCTATCTATAAGATCAAAGGCGTTCAAATGAGCTCTGATGCAGAAAATGTCGTACTCATCGTCGAAGACGAGCCGCTCATTCTGATGCTGCTGTCCGACTACCTGTCGGGCGAAGGCTATCGGGTGTTGCAGGCGGAGAACGGGGAGCAGGCATTCGAAATTCTTGCCACCAAACCCCACCTCGATTTGATGATCACCGATTACCGCCTCCCCGGCGGGGTGTCTGGGGTGATGATTGCCGAGCCAGCCGTCAAGCTGCGACCGGAACTCAAGGTGATCTTCATCAGCGGCTACCCGGCAGAGATCGTCGATTGCGGCAGCCCGATCACCAAAAAGGCTCCAATCCTGGCCAAGCCGTTCACCATGGAAACCCTGCACTCGCAGATCCAGACCCTGCTCAACTGATTCCGCCGCCCTTCGGTTACAAACAACAAAGCCGGCATTCGCCGGCTTTTATGTGAAGACCCGTCTCGCGTCAGCCTTCGATCATCTCCCGCACCTTGGCCGTCAGTTGGTCAAAGGCGAACGGCTTGGTGATCATCTGCATCCCTTCCTCAAGGAAGCCCGAGCGGGCGCTGGCGTTTTCCGCGTAGCCGGTGATGAACAGCACTTTCAGGTCCGCGCGCAGTTGCCGGCCGATGTCGGCCAGTTGGCGGCCATTCATGCCCGGCAGGCCGACGTCGCTGATCATCAGGTCAATACGCTGGCCGGATTCCAGAATCGGAATCGCTCCGACCGCATCACCGGCCTCGACGTAGGCATAACCCAGCTCGCTCAGCACCTGGCTGACCAGCGCGCGCACGGCCGGATCGTCTTCGACCAGCAGAATGGTCTCGCCCTCACGGGCCTGCGCCGTGTCGTTGGGCAGGGCGGGAACATCTTGCTGCGCCGCCCCGTGATAACGCGGCAGGAACAGCTGAACCGTGGTGCCGTGGCCAACCTGGCTCTCGATCGCCACGTGTCCGTGGGACTGCTTGCTGAAGCCGTAGATCATCGACAACCCGAGGCCGGTGCCCTGGCCGATCGGCTTGGTGGTGAAAAAGGGATCGAACGCCCGGCTGATGACGTTCTCCGGCATCCCGCAGCCCGTGTCGCGCACGCTGAGCACCACGTAGTCGCCTGGCAGCAGGTTTTCGTAGGCGTTGGTGAAGTCGCGGTCAAGGCGGCGGTTGAAGGTTTCGATCATGAGCATGCCGCCATCGGGCATGGCGTCGCGGGCGTTGAGCACCAGGTTGAGCAGGGCGCTTTCGAGCTGATTCGGGTCAGCCTCGGCGGTCCACAATTCCGGGTCCAGGCACATGTCGAGGCGGATGCTCTCATTGACGCTGCGGTTCAGCAGTTCGCCCATGGAATTGACCAGATCGTTCATCAAGACCGGCTTGGGGTCCAGTGACTGACGGCGCGAGAACGCCAGCAAGCGGTGGGTCAGGGCGGCGGCACGATTCGCCGAAGTCACGCCCAGGTCGATCAGGCCATCGAGATCGTCGGTGCGACCCCGCGCCAGACGACGCCTGAGCAGTTCAAGGCTGCCGATGATGCCGGTCAGCATGTTGTTGAAGTCGTGGGCGATACCGCCGGTGAGCTGGCCCACCGCTTCCATCTTCTGCGACTGGCGCAGGACTTCTTCGTTGTGGCGCAGCTGGGAGGTGCGTTCCTCGACCTGTTGCTCCAGGGTTTCGTTGAGCCGGCGAAGTTGCTGTTCGGCCAGCTTGCGCTCGGTGATGTCGGAGGTCACGCCGGACAGCAGGCTGACACGGCCATTGCGCGCACGGATCGCCCGGGCGCGGATGTCGATCCAGTGCACCGAGCCGTCCGGCCAGACATTGCGAAACTCGATGATGAAATCGGCGCCGCTGTCCAGGGTGTACTGCAACACGGATTGCATGCGCGGCTGGTCTTCAGGGTGCACCGAACTCAGCCACTCGTGGTAGGAGAGGGGGGCTCGCTCATCCCGGCCAAAGTGCGCCTTGGTGATGTCCGAGCAATCCAGCTCGAGGAACTCGGTGTCCAGCTGCCACGACCCCAGCCGTCCGGCTTTCAGCGCATGTTGCAGGCGCTGCTCGCTTTCCAGCAGTTCTTCGAGTCGGGTGCGGGCTTCGTATTGTCGACGACGCCCGCGCACGGCGGTGCTGACCAGGCTGATGAGCGTGGCAGGGTGAAAGGGCCGCTCCAGAAACGTGACGTTGCCGAGCATCTTGCCCAGGTGCGCCGAGGGGTTCTGTTTCGGGCCGCCGTGATGGGTCAGCAACACAATAGGGAAGTCAGACCAGGCCGGTTGATTGGCCAGCAGGCTGAGCAGCGGGTTGATGTCCGCGCTGCGCAACGCCTCATCAGCGATGATCGCAAGCCCCGCACCGGACATCAGTTCACTGCACAGCTGCGGCAGATCGTGGGTGATGATCGCCGGGTAACCGGCTTCCTGTAGCATGGTCAACGCGATCTGGCTGTCCCGTCCGAGGGGGGCCAGGATAATGGCCCGTTCCGATAACTGTCCCGGAGTGCTCACGCGTCGGTGTCCCGCAGCAGCGGATTGTTCTCGCCGTGGTACTGGGGAATGCCACGCAACACGCCCTGAAAGGCTTCCAGCGGTTCGCCGATGGTCATGCCGGACGCACTGATGCGGTATTCACGAATGGTTGACTCATGGGTGCCTGTGCGTTTTTTGATGACGGAAATGGCCCGACGGACCTGACCCAGTGCTTCGAAGTACCGCAGCAGAATCACCGAATCCGCGAGGTAGGTAATGTCCACCGGCGTCTGCATGTCGCCGACCAGACCGTGCTGGGCGACGGTCATGAAGGTCGAGGCGCCATGACGATTGAGGTAGAGCAACAGTTCGTGCACGTGCAGGACCAGCGCGTTCTCTTCAGGCATCGCTGCCTGATAGCCGTTGAGGCTGTCGATTACCACGGTCTGGATGCCCAGTTCGTCGACACAGCGGCGAACGCGGTGGGCAAATTCACCGGGGGACAACTCAGCGGCGTCGACCTGCTCGATAAGCAGATTGCCGGTCGCTTGAAGAGCACGGAGATCAATGCCGAGTTTGCTCATACGCGTGTACAGCAGGCCGAGCTCTTCATCGAAGATGAACAGCGCCGCCTTCTCGCCACGCTCCACCGCCGCAGCGGCGAACGTCAGCGAAATCAGCGATTTACCGGTCCCTGCAGGCCCCAGAATCACAGTGCTCGAACCGCTGTCCAGCCCGCCGCCGAGCAGGGCGTCAATTTCTTTGATGCCGCTACTCGTCTGGCAGCTGACATACCCGGTGCGGTGTTCGGCCGCCACCAGACGCGGAAACACCTGAATCCCGTCGTCCATGATGTTGAAGTCGTGATAGCCACCGCGGTACTTCTGGCCGCGGTATTTCACTACCCGCAGGCGTCGACGCTCGGCGCCATAGGTCGGCGTCAGGCCTTCGAGACGGATGACACCGTGGGCAACGCTGTGCACGGTTTTGTCCAGGGATTCGGTGGTGAGGTCGTCGAGCAGTACCACCGTGGTGTCGTAGCGCGCGAAGTAATGCTTGATCGCCAGGATCTGCCGGCGATAACGCAACGAACTCTGCGCCAGCAGGCGGATTTCCGAAAGACTGTCGATGATCACCCGCGAAGGTTTGACCTGCTCGACAATTTGGAAAATCTGTTTTGTGGCCTCGCCCAGTTCAAGGTCCGAGGAGTACAGCAGACTCTGCTGATGGGCAGCGTCGAGCAAATTTTCAGGGGGCGTCAGCTCGAACACCGAGATGTTCTCGTTCAGTTCCCAGCCGTGGGAGCGCGCACCGTCGCGCAACTCGCGTTCGGTTTCAGACAGCGTGATATACAGACCCCGTTCGCCTGCCGTGGCGCCTGCCAGCAGGAACTGCAGCGCGACGGTGGTTTTGCCGGTGCCGGGCTCTCCTTCGAGGAGAAACACGTGACTGCGCGAAAGTCCACCCGCGAGGATGTCGTCCAGGCCCACGATACCGGTTGCCGCTTTTGATGTAGTCAAGAATCGCCCTCTTGCGACCTGAGAAAGGGTCGGGCGCCGAAACGGGTTCGACTGCCCAGGCTGTCATGGTCGGGAAGTCCTATTCCACGCAGCCATCACTCTGGACCGTTGCCAGCTGAGACCGTTCAGTTTACTGCTCGCCGACAGGTGGCATTTGCGGGGGGTTGGCGGATGCGCTGTCCGGCAAATGGCGCAACCGTGGCCTGCGGGCGCCCATACTGACTTGCTATGCTCCGGCGTCAAGGAATAAACCTCGTCTGGCCCTATAAGGATCTAAAGCCGTGTCTGACTACAGTGCGTTCAAGGTCGAACTGGCCGACCACATTGCCCACGTCCAGATTAATCGTCCGGAGAAAATCAACGCGATGAACGCAGCGTTCTGGCTGGAAATCATCGAGATTTTCCGCTGGGTCGAGGACACCGACGACGTCCGCGTGGTGGTGCTCAGTGGCGCAGGCAAACACTTCTCTTCCGGTATCGACCTGACACTGCTCGCGTCGGTGGCCAGTGAACTGGGCAAAGACGTAGGCCGCAACGCGCGCCTGCTGCGGCGCAAGATCCTGCAGATGCAGGAATCGTTCAGCGTGGTCGACCGCTGCAGAAAACCGGTGCTCGCTGCCATTCAGGGCTATTGCATCGGCGGCGCCATCGACCTGATCAGCGCCTGTGACATGCGCTACGCGGCGGACGATGCGCTGTTTTCCATCCGCGAAATCGACATGGGCATGGCGGCGGATGTTGGCACTTTGCAGCGGCTGCCGCGGCTGATCGGTGACGGCATGATGCGCGAAATGGCCTACACCGGCCGCAACGTTGGCGCCGAAGAAGCGCTGCGCATTGGCCTTGTCAATCGCACTTTCGCCGACCTGTCGCAGTTGCTCGAAGGCGTGTTCACCATCGCCCGGGACATCGCCAGTAAATCACCCATCGCCATCAGCGGCAGCAAGCGCATGATCGGCTATATGCGCGATCACAGCGTGGACGACGGCCTCGAATACGTTGCCACCTGGAACGCTGCCATGTTGCAATCGGCCGACCTGAAGCTGGCGATGGTGGCTCACATGAGCAAACAGAAGCCGGTCTTCGACAATTGACTGACCTATTTGAATACGTAACCGCCTGCCGCTTCTGAGCCTCTCTATCGAGCTGCAGAGGGGCAGGTCGGTGATCAGAGGAGTTGAGGCATGACGCGCCCGAAGCGTTGGACCACCGCCGTGCTTGATGTTCAGGCGCCCGGCGGTTGGGCTGTGGTTCAGAGTGACCAGGGCTTTTTGAAAGACAGTAACGGGATGCTGTTCCCCCGCGAATGGCTGAAGCGGCAGGATTTATCGTTGATGCATGAGCACGGCATTGGCCATTTCGATGGCGAGCCGGTGTACGTGCAGACCCTTCGCGATTCTCGGGCGTTGGCGCTGGAGGACGCCCAGTGGCAGACCCTGCGCCAGTTCATGCTGGTCGACGACGCCGATGTGTTCCAGATGCTCGGCTACGCGGCGCAGATCAGCACCTGGGCCCGTGAACACCGTTTTTGTGGCAGTTGCGGACAACCGGCCCGGCAGGTGCCGGGGGAGCGGGCGATGTATTGCCCGCACTGCGATCTGCGCGCCTATCCGCGGATCTCGCCGAGCATGATCGTACTGATCACCCGTGGCGATGAAGTGCTGCTGGCGCGCTCGCCGCGTTTTGTGACGGGGGTCTACAGCACCCTGGCCGGGTTCGCCGAGCCGGGTGAGTCGGCCGAGGATTGCGTGCGGCGCGAGGTGATGGAGGAGGTGCAGGTCACGGTCAAGAACATCCAGTACAAGGGCAGCCAGTGCTGGCCGTTTCCGCACTCGATGATGCTGGGCTTTCACGCCGAATACGACAGCGGCGACATCGTGCCCCAGGCGGACGAAATCGAAGACGCCCAGTGGTTCAGCATCCACGACCTGCCGCCGTTGCCGGCCAGTCGCTCGATCGCGCGCTACCTGATCGACCTGTATCTGGCCCAGCGCTCAGGGTCAGTTGAACCAGTGCTGCCAGGCCAGGCGGACGGTTAACCCCAGCACCACGGTGATGAACACAGGGCGGATGAACTTGGCGCCGCCCTTGATCGCTGTTTTAGCGCCCATAAAGGCGCCGGCCATCACCGCCACGCCCATCGTCAATCCGATGACCAAGTCCACCGAGCCGTTGATGGCGAAGATCATCAGCGCGGCGGCGTTGCTGACGAAGTTCATGCTGCGGGCGACGCCGCTGGCTTTCACCAGATCGACCGGGTAGATCAACAGCGTGCTGACTGTCCAGAACGCCCCGGTACCGGGACCGGCCACGCCGTCGTAAAAGCCCAGCCCCAGGCCTTGGGGCAACTGCCATTTGGTCTTGATCGGCGCGTTGCTGTCCAGCGGCGCCTTGGGCGTGCCGCCGAACAGCAGGTACAGCCCGCAGCCGAACACGATCACCGGGAGCATCTGGTTCAGCAGTTCGGCGGGCAGATAATGCGCGACCACCGCACCGATCAGCGCGCCCACTGCGGTACCGATCAGCGCGGGTTTCCACTGCGCCGGGTGAAACAGCTTGCGGCGGTAAAAGGTGTAGCCGGCGGTGGCCGAGCCGAAGGTCGAGCTGAGCTTGTTGGTGCCCAATACCAGGTGCGGCGGCAGACCGGCGGTGAGCAGGGCAGGCGTGGTCAACAGACCGCCGCCGCCGGCAATGGCATCGATGAAACCGGCGACAAAGGCAACGACAGCCAACACCAGCAGGGTGGTGGGTTCAACGGTGAGTTCGAACGGCATGGGAAGGCGCTTATCGGGCAGATGGGCAGAATGGCTGCCTGGAAGCGCAGCATTCTACCTGCAAGGCGTGGCAGCGGTGAATGGTTGATTGGGACTTGGGGCACACGGTGTGGGACCGGCTTCAGCCGGGAAGGGGCCGGTTTGCACGCCATCGATCCCGGGCTGCCACCCGACTCAAATATCCGAAACACTCACCCAACGCATCTCCTTCGCCGCGATGCGAATCGCTGTGGCCAGGCGCTCGACCTCCATGGCCTCGGCAAAATCCGTCCCGTTCGAACCCTGCCCACCCAGCGCCTTGATTAGTTCATACACTTCCAGCGTCTTCAGTTCGTTGTAGCCCAACTGATGCCCCGGCGCCGGGCAGAAAGACGCATACCCGGGTTGCGCAGGCCCCGCCAGAATCCGCTGGAAGCCGTCGCGTCCCGGGGCGCCGGCCCGGTACAGCCGCAGCTCGTTCAAGCGTTCCTGATCAAACGACAACGTACCTTCGGTGCCACCGATTTCGAAGCTCAAGTGATTCTTGTAGCCATGCTTGAGCCAACTGCTGCCGAACGTACCCCGCGCGCCGTTGGCAAAGCGCAGCAGGGCGTAGGTCTGGTCATCGATGCTGATCGCCCGTTGCTCTTCGCTGCCGCGGGTGGCCGGGCGCTGTGGGTGCACCGTTTGTGAATCCGCGCACACCGCGTCGACATCGCCGAGCAGGTACCGGGCCATCGCCAGCAAATGGCTGCCGAGGTCGGCCAACGCACCGCCGGCATGGGCCTCTTCGCAGCGCCAGGACCACGGCGACAGCCCATCGCCCATGAAGTCCTCGCTGAACTCCCCCTGAAAACTGACGATCCGCCCCAGCTCGCCGCCCTCGATCATCTGCTTCGCCAGCCCGATGATCGGATTGTGCTGGTAGTTGTAGCCCACCCTCGTCACGACGCCGGCCTTGCGCGCTGCCCCCTGCATCTCACGCGCCTGCTCCAGACTCACTGCCAGCGGCTTCTCGCAATACACCGCTTTGCCCGCTTCAAGGGCGGCCATCGCCATGGGGAAATGCAGCAGGTTCGGCGTGGTGATCGCCACCAGACTGACCGCCGGATCGCTGATCAACTGTTGCCAGTCGCCATGACTGCGTTCGAACCCCCAACTGCCTGCGCACTGTTCGGCGCGCGCAACATCCGCATCGGCCAGCGCGACGAGCTTGAGGTTGAAGGGGAGATCGAAGGTGGTGCGTGCGTTGTGAAACGCCAGGGCATGAGCCCGACCCATAAAGCCCGTGCCGATCAGGCCGACGCCCAATTCTGGAAGAGAATTCTCGCGCATGACAGCGTGTCCTTTGAGACCTGTTGTTGTGCGGAAAATGTAGGCGGTTGGGGGTTCCCGATGGAATCTTTATTCCATCAGGAACGCCTCAGTTTCACCTCAGCGGCTCAGGTGTGCTCAACAGGCTCAGGACAGGAACCCGCCATCCACATTCAATGCCACGCCCGTCGTGTAGCTCGAGGCATCGCTGGCCAGGTACAACACCGTCCCCGCCATTTCGCTCGGCGCCGCCACCCGCTTCAGGGGAATCTGCGCCAGGGCGGTGTTGAGGATCTTCTCGTTGCTCACCAGTGCCGAGGCGAATTTGGTGTCGGTCAGGCCCGGCAGCAGGGCGTTGCAGCGGATGCCGAACTGCGCGCATTCCTTGGCGAACACCTTGGTCATGTTGATCACCGCCGCCTTGGTCACCGAATAGATGCCCTGATACACGCCCGGCGAGACGCCATTGATCGACGCCACGTTAATGATGCTGCCGCCGCCGTGTTCGCGCATCAGCTTGCCGGCCTCCACGGACATGAAGAAGTAGCCGCGGATGTTCACGTCGACGGTCTTCTGGAACGCGCCGAGGTCAGTGTCCAGCACGTTGCAGAACTGCGGGTTGGTCGCCGCGTTGTTCACCAGAATGTCCAGCCGACCGAACTGCTCGCGGATCTGCGCGAACACCGCCGTGATCTGTTCCATTTCACCGATGTGGCAGGCAATGGCCGTGGCCTGGCCACCGTCGGCAATGATCGCGTCCGCCACTTGCTGGCAGCCGTCGATCCTGCGGCTCGAGACGATGACATGGGCGCCTTGCTGGGCCAGCAGTTTGGCGATCGCCTCGCCGATGCCACGGCTGGCCCCCGAGACAAAAGCGATCTTGCCGTCGAGGTCGAACAGTTGAGTCTTGGACATTGTTGTTTTCCTTGTCGTGTCGCAATCAGAGGCTGGAACGCTCAATCACTTGCAGGGCCATGCGTTCGAGCAGGGTATTCATGTGAATGAACTGGGCGAAGCGCTTGTCCTGGGTCTGGCCGTGGAAGAAGCGGTAATAGATTTGCTGGACGATGCCGGCCAGCCGGAACAGCCCGTAGGTGTAGTAAAAGTCGAAATTGTCGATGGCAATGCCCGAGCGCTCGGCGTAGTACGCCACGAACTGCTCGCGGGTGAGCATGCCCGGCGCATGGCTGGGCTGGCGCCGCATCAGTTGCACCGGCGCCGGGTCGTCCGCCTGAATCCAGTAGGCCAGGCTATTGCCCAGGTCCATCAGCGGATCGCCCAGGGTGGTCAGCTCCCAGTCCAGCACGCCGATGATCTGCATCGGGTTGTCGGGGTCGAGGATCACATTGTCAAAGCGGTAATCGTTGTGCACCAGGCTTGAAACCGGGTGGTCCGCCGGCTTTTTCTCGTCCAGCCAGCGGGCGACCTTTTCCCAGCTCGGCGCATCGGCGGTGCGCGCTTTCTCGTAGCGCTCGGTCCAGCCGCGAATCTGCCGCTCAACGTAACCCTGGGGCTTGCCCAGATCGCCGAGCCCACAGGCGGTGTAATCCACCTGATGCAGTTCGACCAGCCGATCGATGAAGCTCTTGCACAGGGTTTCGGTCTGCGCGGCATCGAGGTTCAGCTCGGCGGGCAACTCCGCGCGCAGGATGATGCCCTTGACCCGTTCCATCACGTAAAACTCGGCACCGATCACCGTCTCGTCGGTGCAGTGCAAATAGGCCTTGGGGCAATAAGGGAAGGCGTCGCGCAACTGATTGAGAATGCGGAATTCGCGGCCCATGTCGTGGGCGCTCTTCGCCTTGTGACCGAACGGCGGGCGGCGCAGAACGAATTCCTGCTCGGGGTACTTCAGCAGGTACGTCAGGTTCGACGCGCCACCGGGAAACTGGCTGATCTTCGCGCTGCCGCTCAGGCCGGGGATATGGGCTTTCAGGTAAGGGTCGATTAACCCGGCGTTGAGTTCTTCGCCGGATCGAACCTGAGTGGACTGGTCGGTGAGCGCCATATGTATCCCTGCAGATTATTTTGGTGGGCCAGGATCATTGGCTAATCTAATGCGCCCCGGCGCCAGCAAACAAGGGCTATTGGCGTGGGTGTTACGGGGCAATCAGCCGGCCTGATTCACGGCTGCTGTCGTTGTCCTGCGCACAGTCCGGACGAAAAAAAACCGAAGCCGGGCGGCTTCGGTTCTTTCGAAAGGCAAGGCGTTCTCAGGATGGGAACAGCTCGCTCAGTTTCATCGCCAGCATCATGTCGCCTTCAGCGCGCAGTTTGCCGCCCATGAACGCCTGCATGCCGTCGGTCTCGCCGCTGACGATGCCTTCCAGGGTTTCGCCGTCCATCACCAGCGTGACTTGAGCGTCCGGGTTTTCGCCTTCCTGCAATTCGCAGGTGCTGTCCTTGACGATCAGGGAAAAGTTCTTGGTGTCGTCGATGCGGAAACCGAACACCAGGTCCAGGCCCGCAGCAGCGGCTGGGTTGAACTTGGCTTTCATGGCTTGGACGGCGTTTTCTACGGAGCTCATGGTGTGATCCTTTAATATGAGTGATGACGAGCACTTTGCGAGTGCGATTGGCCGGGCTCAGCGGTAGGTGATGAGCTCCGGCGCCTTCATCAGTTGCAGGTGCGCGTAACTGTTGAAGGAAGCCAGGGACACCTCGCGCTCACGAAACTTCAGGAGGTTGAGCGAGGTGTTGACGATGTGCCAGTTGAGTTCGAAGGCCTGGGTGGCCGGCATTTGCGTGATCAGGTGGAGCAGGGCAGTGATGGTGCCGCCCGAGGTGAACACGGCGATGCGATCACTTGGCCCGGCGCTGTCGAGAATGCCGCTCAGGCCCGCTTCAACCTGCTCGACGAAGGCCTGCCAGCTCTGCAGCGCGGCGGCGTCGTGATCGCCCACCAGCCAGCGGCGAATGATCGCGGCAAACAGGCGCTGGAACTCGGCGCGGTTGTTGGCGGCGTCACGCATGATCTCGAAAGCTTCGGGTTCTTCATCCAGCATCGCGGGGAGTAGCGCGCGGATCACGCCTTCTGCATTGAATTCATTGAAGGCGATGTCGGTTTCGAGTTCGGCTGTAGCGAGGCCGGCGGCGTTGAGCTGGGCAATCACGGTTTCGGCCGTGTGGCGCTGGCGGAACAGGGCGCCGCTGATGCAGCGATCGAAGGTCAGGCCCAGCTGCGCCAGGTGCGCGCCGAGGATTTCCGACTGACGAAAACCGGTGGGCGACAGGACGTCGTAATCGTCCGCACCAAACGAGGCCTGGCCATGTCGTATGAGATAGATGCTGCCCACGACCGCGTCACCCTGGCACGTTGAAAGTGCTGGGAGGTTATGAGGACGGCCCGCGGTCTGTCAATGAAAAAACATACGCTCGTTTGAATTGGCCGATCTGTCCCGTGTTCACCCGTCTCGTCACTGGCCCGGCCATCGGCGCACCGGTATGCTTGGCCCCATTCGCGATCCTCTGCCGAGGATCTGCTGTACCGGTAAGGAGTTTCTGTGGAGTTCATTTTCGATTACGCCAGTTTCCTGGCAAAGACCGTCACCATCGTGATCGCGATCATTATGGTGCTGGTGGTCATCGGTTCGATGCGCGGTCGCGGGCGTCGTAGCGCAGGTGGCCAGTTGCATGTCACCAAGCTCAATGATTTCTACAAAGGGCTGCGTGATCGCCTCGAAGGCTCGCTGCTGGACAAGGCGCGGCTCAAGGCATTGCGCAAGGCCCAGGCCAAAGAGCTGAAGAAGGACAAGAAGTCCACCGAGGTCAAGTCTCGGGTTTACGTGCTGGATTTCGATGGCGACATCAAGGCCTCCGCCACCGAGAACATGCGCAACGAGATCACCGCGCTGCTGACCCTCGCCACGCCCAAGGATGAAGTGGTGCTGCGCCTCGAAAGCGGCGGCGGCATGGTGCATAGCTACGGCCTGGCGTCATCGCAACTGGCGCGGATTCGTCAAGCGGGGATTCCGCTGACCATCTGCATCGACAAGGTCGCGGCCAGCGGCGGCTACATGATGGCGTGCATCGGCACCCGGATCATCAGTGCGCCGTTCGCGATTCTCGGATCGATTGGCGTGGTTGCCCAGCTGCCCAACGTCAATCGCCTGCTGAAGAAGCACGACATCGATTTCGAAGTGCTGACCGCCGGCGAGTACAAACGCACGCTGACGGTGTTTGGCGAAAACACCGAGAAGGGCCGTGAGAAGTTTCAGGAGGACCTGGACATTACCCACGAGCTGTTCAAGAACTTCGTCGCCAGCTACCGCCCGCAGTTGCAGATCGACGAAGTCGCCACCGGCGAGATCTGGCTGGGGATCGCCGCCAAGGACAAACTGTTGGTGGATGAGCTGAAGACCAGCGATGAATACCTGTCGGAGAAGGCCAAGACCGCCGAGGTGTTCCATCTGCACTACGCCGAACGCAAAAGCCTGCAGCAGCGAGTAGGCATCGCCGCGAGCACGTCGGTTGATCACTGGGTGACGGGATGGTGGGGCAAGCTGACGCAGCAGCGGTTCTGGTAGGCGAGCTGATCTACATGAGTTTGTAGGAGCGTTCACCGCTTCAACTAAAAAGCCCCGGCTTCTCACGAAACCGGGGCTTTTTGTTGCCTGTCGATCAGTGCCGCATCAACGCCGCCGGAACAGCGGCAGCGGCTCGTCGGTAGCCGCCTGATAGGTCACGGAAAAGTCCTTCAGACCTTCCAGCGCTTCGTACGGGTCTTTGTCGGCACGAATCGCGAACGCATCGAACCCGCAGCGGTGCAGGTAAAACAACTGATCGCGCAACACATCGCCAATCGCCCGCAGCTCGCCCTTGTAACCGTAGCGGTCACGCAACAGGCGGGCGTTGGAGTAGCTGCGGCCGTCGGTGAATGCCGGGAAGTTCAGGGCGATGACCTGGAACTGATCCGCGTCGTCACCGATTTCCTCGGCTTCCTCGTCGCTGTCCAGCCAGACACCCAGACCGCCGTCGCGGGCCTTCAACGCATGGGCATGCTGGCGCCACAGGTTCAGCGGCACGATCAGGTCGTCGCAGTTGGACAGGCTGTCGAACGTCGTGTCCTTGGGCAGCAGATGCCAGGTCTCGTCGATGACCGCGTTGTTCTTAATGATTCGCTGCATAGACGCGCTCCTTGAAAGGGTCGATGCCAATACGCTGGTAGGTGTCGATGAAGCGCTCGTCTTCGTTGCGTTTCTCAACGTAGACGTTGATCAGCTTCTCGATCACGTCCGGCATGACGTCCTGGGCGAACGACGGGCCAAGGATCTTGCCCAGGCTGGCGTCGCGGCTGGCGCTGCCACCCAGGGACACCTGGTAGAACTCTTCGCCTTTCTTGTCCACGCCGAGAATGCCGATGTGGCCAACGTGGTGGTGGCCACAGGCGTTCATGCAACCGGAGATGTTCAGGTCCAGCTCGCCGATGTCGAACAGGTAATCAAGGTCGTCGAAACGGCGCTGGATCGACTCGGCAATCGGGATCGACTTGGCGTTGGCCAGGGAGCAGAAGTCGCCGCCCGGGCAGCAGATGATGTCCGTCAGCAGACCAATGTTCGGCGTCGCGAAGCCTTGCTCGCGCAGTTCGCCCCACATCGTGAACAGTTGGCTCTGCTCGACGTCGGCCAGGATGATGTTCTGCTCGTGGGACGTGCGCAGTTGACCGAAGCTGTAGGTGTCGGCGAGGTCGGCGATGCCGTCCAGTTGCTTGTCGGTGAGATCGCCCGGCGCAACGCCGGTGGGTTTCAGCGACAGCGTCACCGCTGCATAGCCCGGCTTTTTGTGGGCCAGGACGTTGCGCGAGCGCCAGCGGGCGAAACCGGGATGCTGTTGATCCAGCTTAGCCAGTTCGGCGCTGTAATCGGTCAGCGCCTTGTAGTCCGGGTCGACGAAGTGCTTGGCGACGCGATGCACTTCGGCCTCGGTCAGGGTGGTCTGGCCGCCGCGCAGGTGGGCCATCTCCGCCTCGACCTTCTCGGCGAACACTTCAGGCGTCAGTGCCTTGACCAGAATCTTGATGCGCGCCTTGTACTTGTTGTCACGACGGCCGTAGCGGTTGTACACACGCAGGATGGCGTCGAGGTAGCTCAACAGGTCCTGCCACGGCAGAAACTCGTTGATGAACGCGCCAACCACCGGCGTACGGCCGAGGCCGCCGCCGACCAGCACGCGGAAGCCCAGCTCGCCCGCAGCGTTCTTGACCGGCTCCAGGCCGATGTCGTGCACTTCGATGGCGGCGCGGTCGGACGTCGAGCCGTTGATCGCGATCTTGAACTTGCGCGGCAGGTAGGCGAATTCCGGGTGGAAGGTGGTCCACTGACGGACGATTTCACACCAGGGGCGCGGGTCTACCAGTTCGTCGGCAGCGACGCCGGCGAACTGGTCCGTGGTGACGTTGCGCAGGCAGTTGCCGCTGGTCTGGATCGCGTGCATCTGCACGGTGGCCAGCTCGGCGAGAATGTCGGGGATGTCTTCGAGTGCCGGCCAGTTGAACTGCACATTCTGGCGGGTACTGATGTGCGCGTAGCCCTTGTCGTAATCGCGGGCGATTTTCGCCAGCATGCGGGCCTGGCGTGAAGTCAGCTGGCCGTAAGGCACAGCGACGCGCAGCATCGGGGCGAAGCGTTGGATGTAGAGGCCGTTTTGCAGGCGAAGCGGGCGGAACTCTTCTTCGCTGAGCTCGCCGGCCAGATAGCGGCGGGTCTGGTCGCGGAACTGCTTGACGCGGTCCTCGACGATCCGCTGATCGTACTCGTCGTATACGTACATGGTGGTCCTGTTCTCAGGCGGTTCACTGCTGCTGGGCCAGCCGGGAAGGCGATGCGTTGTCGTCTGCTTCCAGGCTACCGAACAAATCTGCGCGCACGGCCGCGCACTCCTTGCGGAGCCGGGGGAGGTTACCAGTTTGCAGATATGCGCAAAAGTGATGTTTGAGTATATGCAAAGAACCAAAAGTGCTAAGCAGCACGTCGGACCGGCATAACCTCACTTGTGATAAGGGCATGGCTCGACTTTACTCTGGCAATGGCCGACGACGCCCGTCGCTGGTCCGCAAGTTTTGCGATCACCCATAAAACAGACAAAAGGCGATGCAATGCGAAATCACCCGAAAGTTGCCAAATCCGAGAGCCATGTGGATGCATGGGCCATTCTGTTCATTATTGTGCTGGTGGTGGGGGCGGCGGTGTTCTGGGTGACGCACCAGTAGCCAGGACCTCCAGCCAGTGGGAGCGAGCTTGCTCGCGATATTGGGCGGCAATCCACCCAATATTTCAGCGTCTGGAATGTCGGATTCGCGAGCAAGCAAGCTCCCACAGGTTCTGTAATGCCCGAATGATCGAGTCGGCCAATAACAAATCTGCCGCACTTACTCGTCATACCCCAGATTCGGCGCCAGCCAGCGCTCCGTCACGCTCAAATCCTGTTGCTTACGCGCCGTGTAGCTTTCCACCTGATCCTTGTCCACTTTCCCCACGGCAAAGTACTGGGCCTGCGGGTGGGCGAAGTACCAGCCGCTGACCGCCGCCGCCGGGAACATCGCGTAGTGCTCGGTGAGGAACACGCCGCTGACGCCGGGCTTGCCGTCGCCCTGGGCCGGGTCGAGGAGGCCGAACAGCACGCCTTTTTCCGTGTGGTCCGGGCAGGCCGGGTAACCGGGGGCAGGGCGGATGCCGGTGTATTGCTCCTTGATCAGCTCGTCGTTGCCCAACTGCTCATCGCGGGCGTAACCCCAATACTCTTTGCGCACCTGCTGGTGCAGCCACTCGGCGCAGGCCTCGGCCAGCCGGTCCGCCAGGGCCTTGACCATGATCGCGTTGTAGTCGTCACCTTTGTCCTGGTACGCCTTTGACACCTCTTCAGCGCCAATGCCGGCGGTGGTAATGAAGCCACCGACGTAATCGGTCACGCCGCTGCCCTGGGGCGCCACGAAGTCGGCCAGGGAGAAGTTCGGCTTACCGTCGGTCTTGATGATCTGCTGGCGCAGGTGATGCAGCTTGGCCAGTGGCGCGCCGTTATCGTCGAGCAATTGAATGTCGTCGTGATCGACCTGATTGGCCGGCCAGAAGCCGAACACGGCGCGGCTGCGGATCAGCTTCTCGTCGATCAGTTTGCGCAGCAGCTCCTGGGCGTCCTTGAACAGCGAGGTGGCCGCTTCGCCTACCACTTCGTCGGTGAGGATGCGCGGGTACTTGCCGGCCAGGTCCCAGGAAATGAAGAACGGCGTCCAGTCGATGTAATCCACCAGCACGTTCAGGTCGATGTCTTCCAGCACCTTGACCCCGGTGAATGTCGGCTTCACCGGCTGGTAGCTGGCCCAGTCGAACTGCGGCTTCTTGGCAATGGCCGCGCCGTAGCTCAGGCGCTCGGTGCGCGCGCTGCGGGCGGAGGTGCGTTCGCGGACCTCCACATACTCAGCGCGCGTCTTCTCGATGAAGCCGGCTTTCAGCTCCTTGGACAGCAACTGCGTCGCCACGCCCACGGCGCGGGAAGCGTCGGTGACGTAGATCACCGCGTCGTTGCTGTACTTGGGCTCGATCTTCACCGCTGTGTGCGCCTTGGAGGTGGTCGCGCCACCGATCATCAACGGCAGGTGGAAGTCCTGACGCTGCATCTCCCGGGCGACGTGAACCATTTCGTCCAGGGACGGGGTGATCAAGCCGGACAACCCGATGATGTCGCACTTCTGCTCACGGGCGACCTGCAGGATTTTCTCCGCCGGCACCATCACGCCGAGGTCGACGATGTCGTACCCGTTGCAACCCAGCACCACGCCGACGATGTTCTTGCCGATGTCGTGGACGTCGCCCTTGACCGTCGCCATCAGGATCTTGCCCTTGGCTTCGGGCTTGTCGACTTTCTCCTCTTCAATGAAAGGAATCAGGTGCGCCACGGCCTGCTTCATCACGCGGGCGGATTTGACGACTTGGGGCAGGAACATTTTGCCCGAGCCAAACAGGTCGCCGACCACGTTCATGCCGGCCATCAACGGGCCCTCGATGACCTCGATGGGGCGCTTGAACGATTGCCGCGACAGCTCGGTGTCTTCGACGATGTGCGTGGTGATGCCCTTGACCAGTGCGTGCTTGAGGCGCTCGTTGACCTCCCAGCCGCGCCACTCTTCGGTTTCCGCTTCCTTGACCGAGCCGTCACCCTTGTACTGGTCGGCGAGGGCCAGCAGGGCGTCGGTGCCTTCCGGCGTGCGGTTGAGCACCACGTCTTCCACCGCATCACGCAATTCGGCCGGGATCTGGTCGTAGATCTCCAGCTGGCCGGCGTTGACGATGCCCATGGTCAGGCCGTTGCGGATTGCGTGCAGCAGGAACACCGAGTGAATCGCTTCGCGCACGGGGTTGTTGCCGCGGAACGAGAACGACACGTTGGACACGCCGCCCGACGTCAACGCGTACGGCAGCTCGTCGCGGATGTACGCGCAGGCATTGATGAAGTCCACGGCGTAGTTGTTGTGCTCTTCGATGCCGGTGGCGATGGCGAAGATGTTCGGGTCGAAGATGATGTCTTCCGGCGGGAAGCCGACGTCGTTGACCAGAATGTCGTAGGAGCGCTTGCAGATTTCCTTCTTGCGCGCCTCGGTGTCGGCCTGGCCGGCTTCGTCGAAGGCCATCACCACCACCGCCGCGCCGTAGCGCTTGCACAGCTTGGCGTGATGAATGAACTGCTCGACGCCTTCTTTCATGCTGATCGAGTTGACGATGCCCTTGCCCTGAATACACTTGAGGCCGGCTTCGATGACTTCCCATTTCGACGAGTCGATCATGATCGGCACGCGAGAAATATCAGGCTCGCCGGCAATCAGGTTAAGGAAGGTCACCATGGCCTTCTTCGAATCCAGCATGCCCTCGTCCATGTTGATGTCGATCACCTGGGCGCCGGCCTCGACCTGCTGCAGGGCGACTTCCAGGGCTTCGGTGTAGTTGTCCTCGCGGATCAGGCGGGCGAAGCGGGCAGAGCCGGTGATGTTGGTGCGCTCGCCGACGTTGACGAACAGCGAACTGCGATCGATGGTGAACGGCTCCAGACCCGAGAGGCGGCAGGCCTTCGGGATGTCAGGAATCGGCCGCGGCGCATACGGGGCGACGGCGTTGGCGATGGCCTTGATGTGCGCCGGGGTGGTGCCGCAGCAACCGCCGACGATGTTGAGGAAGCCGCTCTGGGCGAACTCCTCGACGACTTTGGCCATCTCTGCCGGGGCTTCGTCGTATTCACCGAATTCGTTGGGCAGGCCGGCGTTCGGGTGCGCCGAGACGTGGGTCTCGGCCTTGTTCGACAGTTCTTCCAGATACGGCCGCAACTCGCTGGCGCCCAGCGCGCAGTTGAGGCCCACGGAGATCGGCTTGGCGTGGCGCACGGAGTTCCAGAACGCTTCGGTGGTCTGGCCGGAGAGGGTGCGGCCGGAGGCGTCGGTGATGGTCCCGGAAATCATGATCGGCAGCTCGAACCCCAGTTCGTCGAACACGCCCTGAACGGCAAAAATCGCTGCCTTGGCGTTCAACGTGTCGAAGATGGTTTCGATGAGGATCATGTCCGCACCGCCTTCGATCAGGCCTTTGGTGGCCTCGGTGTAGTTCTCCACCAGTTCGTCGAAGGTGACGTTGCGGTAGCCGGGGTTGTTGACGTCCGGCGACAGCGAGCAGGTGCGGCTGGTCGGGCCGAGCACGCCGGCGACGAAACGCGGCTTGTCGGGGGTTTCCAGGGTCTTGGCGTCGGCGACCTGGCGAGCCAGGCGCGCGCCTTCCACGTTGAGCTCGTAGACCAGCGCTTCCATGCCGTAGTCGGCCTGGGACACCTGGGTGGCGTTGAAGGTGTTGGTTTCGAGAATGTCGGCGCCGGCGTCGAGGTATTCCTTCTCGATCGCGCCAATCACGTCGGGCCGCGTCAGGATCAACAGGTCGTTATTGCCCTTGACGTCGCTCGGCCAGTCGGCAAAACGCTTGCCACGGTAGTCTTCCTCCTCCAGCCGATAGCTCTGGATCATCGTGCCCATGCCGCCATCGAGGATCAGGATTCGCTGTTGAAGAGCCTGCTGGAGTGCTTGAAGACGCGCGCTGCGATCTGACATGAGGTTACCCGGACGAAGAAGTACGAAATAAGGTGGCGCTGAAAAGAGCGAAATAATAGCAAACCTGCGCGGATTTAAATCATTCCGGGATTTACATGAATTCTGTTCATGTTGCAGGCCATTAGCCACAGGTAGAATTCGGCGGAATCATTTTCAGGACGCCCGTTCCATGTTGCATCGCGTGCTCGCCAGTTCCCTGGCCTTGTTGTTTTGCGGTGCAGCGTTCGCGCAGTCGCCCCTTCAGCCTCCGGCTATTTCCTACAGCCGTGATATCCAGCCGATCTTCACCGAGAAGTGCGTTGCCTGCCATGCGTGCAATGACGCCGCCTGCCAGCTGAATCTGGGCAGCGGCGAAGGTGTGCTGCGCGGTGCATCGAAGGTGCCGGTTTACGAAGGCGACCGCAGCAAGGCGGTCGCACCCACCCGGATTTTCGTCGACGCGCAGGGCCCTGACGCCTGGCGCAAAAAAGGCTTCTATTCGGTGCTGGACGGGCAGAGCAATCAGGCGGCGCTGATGGCAAAGATGCTCGAGTTCGGGCACAGCGCGCCGCTGGTGCCCAACGCGCGGCTGCCGGACGACATCGTGCTGGGCCTGAACCGCCAGAACATGTGCCCGCGGCCCAACGAGTTTGCCGCCTATGCCAAGGCGCGCCCGGGGCAGGGCATGCCGCTGGCGGTGACCGGCCTCACCGACGCTCAATACAGCATGCTGCAACGCTGGCTGGCAGCCGGGGCGCCGGTGGAACAGACGCCGCTGCAACCGAGTGCGCGCGAAGCGGTGCAGATCAACGAATGGGAAAGCCTGCTCGATCGTCCCGGATCGAGCGAAGCGCTGGTCGGCCGCTGGCTGTACGAACATCTGTTTCTCGCCCACGTGTATTTCACCGACGGCGAGCCGGGGCATTTCTTCCAGTGGGTGCGCTCGCGCACACCGAGCGGCCAACCCGTCGACCTGATCGCCACGCGCCGCCCCGACGATGATCCTGGCACCACCTTCTATTACCGCCTGATGCCGGTGCAGGGCGTCATCGTGCACAAGACCCACATCACCTACCCGATGGGCCCGCAGAAGCTGGCGCGGGTCAAGCAACTGTTCTATAGCGGCACCTGGCACGCCACCGAGCTGCCCGGCTATGGTCCGCAGCATCGGGCCAACCCGTTCGAAACGTTCCAGCAGATCCCGGCCGTCGCGCGTTACCAGTTCATGCTGGATAACGCCGAATACTTCGTGCGCACCTTCATTCGCGGCCCGGTATGTCGCGGCGAGATCGCCACGGACGTGATTCGCGATCATTTCTGGGCGTTGTTCCAGGAGCCCGGGCACGACCGGTACATCACCGATGCGGCCTATCGGGCCAAGGCCACGCCGTTGCTGGCGATGCCGGGGCAGGACGATGACATCGGCAGCGTACTCACCCTGTGGCACGACTACCGCGACAAGCGCAATCAATACGAAGACCTGCGCAGCGATGCCTACGCGCACATGCCGCCCCCCGGTTGGGCGACCCTGTGGGCGGGGAATGACAATGCGCTGCTGACCATTTTCCGCCACTTCGACAGCGCCTCGGTAAACAAGGGCCTGATCGGCGCGCTGCCCAACAGCGTCTGGCTGTTCGACTACCCCTTGCTGGAGCGCACCTATTACCAGCTGGCGGTCAATTTCGACGTCTACGGCAACGTTTCCCATCAGGTGCAGACGCGTCTGTATTTCGACCTGATCCGCAACGGCGCCGAGGTCAATTTCCTGCGACTGATGCCGGCGGACAAGCGTGACGACATCCTCGGCGACTGGTACCAGAACGGCGGCAAAGTGAAGATGTGGCTGGATTATCAGGCCATCGACGATGACACCCCGACCGGCCTGAAGCTCGATGAGCACAACCCCAAGCGTGATTTCGAGCGCAAGCTGGTCGAGCGCGCCGGCACCCTGAACGCGACCCCGGACCCGATCAATCGCTGCGACGGCGCCTACTGTTCGCGTGAGGGACTGGACCCGGTGTTCAGCGGGGTCGAGCAGACCCTGAGCCGGCTAACCTCGCGCCCGGCGGCGGGGCTGAAGGTCATTCACCAGTTGCCGGAGGCGACGATGCTGCGGATCCAGGATGGCAGCGGCAAACGCATCATTTACAGCATGCTGCGCAACCGCGCCCACAGCAACGTCGCCTTTCTGATGGGCGAGGATTACCGCTACCAGCCGGGCCTGGACACGCTGACGATTTACCCGGGAGTGCTGAGCAGCTACCCGAATTTCATGTTCAACGTGCCGGCCAGTGAAGTCGGCGCGTTCGTTGACGCGATGGAGCAGGCCCACGATCACAAGCGGGCGTTTGACGCCATCGTCCAGCGCTGGGGAGTGCGCCGCAGCCATCCATTATTCTGGACCTACTTCCACGACCTGGACCGCTACCTTCAGGAAACCGAGCCCCGCGAGGCAGGGGTGCTGGACATGAACCGGTACGAGAATCTGTGACTCGCAGGCGCGCCGTTATTTAAGGAATCTTCACATTCGGCGTCGGCCCGGCTGACGCTGGCCGAAACGGCGAAGCCTTATGGAACATGGCGTGCAGCCATTATGCAGCCCGTCAGTGGCGCCGAACCTTTTTGCAATTTTCGAAGTCGGACCCTGTGAGTCGCTCTCCGACGCCGTGCCTTTGCCGGTATGGCGCCAGGGGTCAATCCAGACGAAGCAAGAGGTTGCAGATGTTGATTTCGGTTCAGGCCCTGCGGGCACTCGCCGCGTGGGCTGTTGTGTGTCACCACTTCATGCAGATTTTTTTCGACTTCCATCCGAGTGGGCCGGTCGGGCGCTTTTTTACTGAAAAAGGCGCCGTCGGTGTCGACATTTTTTTCGTCATCAGCGGCTTGGTGATCTACCTGTCCACCGTCGACAAGGACATTCCTGCCGGCCGATTCATGCTCAACCGTGTCATTCGCATCGTCCCGGCGTACTGGCTGTATACCTTGGTGATGGGCCTTTTAGTCGTGGTAGCCCAGCCGCTGCTGCCCCACCAGGTCGTCGATTGGCAGAGCTTCGTGCTGTCGCTGCTCTTCATTCCTTCGGAAAACCCCGGCGGTTACGGCCTCTATCCCACCCTCAACGTGGGCTGGACGCTGAACTACGAGATGCTGTTCTACGTGCTGTTCTCGATGGTCTTTCTGTTTCAACAGCGTCTGCGCCCGTTGATTCTGGCGGCGGCGCTGTTTGCCATTACCGATGTGCTGGGTCGTTCCGGGCTTGTCAGCCGGTTCTACGCCAATGACATCGTTTACGAATTCCTGCTCGGCATCTTCGTCGGTGTGATGTATCGCCGGGGCTGGATCAGTGAACGGTTGTGGCTGCCATTGATCGCGATCGGCGCGGCGCTGTTCACCATCGACCACCTGCAACCGGCGCCTCGGATCATCAATTGGGGCCTGCCGAGTGCGGTGATCGTGGTGGCCTGCATCTCCCTTGAACCGTACCTGCGCGGCTACCGCCTGCTGAAAGTCATGGGCGACTGCTCGTATTCGGTTTATTTGCTCCACGTGCTGGTGCTGTATGCGGGATGGCTGGTGAGCGAGCGGTACGGCCTTAACCCGTACCTGGTGTTTGCCGTCTGTGTGCCGGTCATCGCCCTGGGGGCGTGGCTCAGTTATGAGTGGATCGAGAAGGGCCTGTACCGACGCATGAAAGGCTGGCTGGACCAGAGGAGGGCGAGCAAGGAGGCAGCGCTGTCCTGACAGACGCCGGGTAGCGGTCGGATCACTTACCCGACTAAAACACTAGGGCTTTGTCAGGCGCAGTTGATTGGCGTAAACTGCGCCCCACGTCTGCGAGGAATTTTCATGACCGCTATTACGATTACTGATGCCGCCCACGATTACCTGGCTGATCTGCTGGAAAAGCAGAACACCCCCGGCATCGGCATCCGCGTGTTTATTACCCAGCCTGGCACCCAATACGCTGAAACCTGCATTGCCTACTGCAAGCCGGGCGAAGAGAAACCTGAAGACACGGCCATCGGCCTGAAAAGCTTCACCGCCTGGATCGACGCATTCAGCGAAGCGTTTCTGGACGACGCCGTTGTCGATTACGCGACTGACCGCATGGGTGGTCAACTGACCATCAAGGCGCCAAACGCCAAAGTGCCGATGGTCAATGCCGACAGCCCGATCAACGAGCGTATCAATTACTACCTGCAAACCGAGATCAACCCGGGTCTCGCCAGTCACGGCGGCCAGGTGACCCTGATCGAGGTGGTGGAAGAAGATGAGGCAAATGTCGCCATTCTTCAGTTTGGCGGTGGTTGCCAGGGTTGCGGTCAGGCCGATGTGACGCTCAAGGAAGGCATCGAGCGCACGTTGCTGGAGCGCATCCCCGAGCTGACCGGTGTGCGCGACGTGACGGACCACACCCAGAAAGAAAACGCGTATTACTGAGAAGTGATGGTGTTGCAGGCAAGCCCCGATTGGTTCGGGGCTTTTTTGTGGGCGCTCGCCGGGGTACAGCGGCGCCTCCTAGGGCCTGAACACATGGGCATGGCCCGCGCGATAGAGCGATGACTCGCCGAACACGTCGTTGCCCAGCACCCGACCCACCAGGATCAGCGCGGTGCGACGAAATCCCTTGATCCGCACCTTCTTCTCGATGTCTGCCAGTGTGCCGGTGACCCAGTCCTGATCCGGCCAACTGGCGCGATGTACCACGGCGATCGGGCAGTCGGCGCCATAGTGTGGGGTCAACTCGGCGACGATCTTGCCTAGGTTATTGACCCCCAGATGGATCGCCATGGTCGCCCGGTGCCGGGCTAGGTCGCCCAGGCTTTCGCCTTCGGGCATGTCGGTTTTGTCGGCGTAGCGGGTCAGGATTACGCTCTGGGAAATGTCCGGCAGCGTCAGCTCTGTCCCGAGCAACGCGGCGCAGGCGGCGGTGGCGGTGACGCCGGGGATGATTTCGAAGGGGATCTGCAATTCGCGCAGGCAGCGGATTTGTTCGCCGATCGCGCCATACAGGCTCGGATCGCCGGAATGCACACGCGCCACGTCCTGGCCCTGTGCATGAGCGAATTTCATCAGCTCGATGATCTGCTCCAGGTGCAATGAAGCGCTGTTGGTGACCTGAGCCGCCTGATGACCTTCCAGCACTGCTTCAGGCACCAGGGAGCCGGCGTAAATGATCACCGGGCAATTGCGGATCAGCCGCTGGCCTTTGACAGTGATCAGGTCCGGATCGCCAGGGCCGGCGCCGATGAAAAAAACGGTCATGGGGTGTCCTGATTGGAATTCATTTGAGCACTGTTTGGATGGCTGCATGCGGTCCCACTAACAGCCCGCGTTCACATTTCGGCAGGTGTACGCGATTCGCTTCTGTGGGGCCGGTCTACAAGGTTGAGCCGGCCTATGAGATTGCTCCAGCCCTAACGTTTGCGGTAGCCAGAGCAAATGTCGCGTGTGGACTTTTTCGGCGGGGGATGACCAAGTTCGCGGGCGCGCCGGTCAACCGCGTGGCCATCGCCAACGCCGCGCTTTCCGCCACGCCGTAGCAGCCGGTGCGTTCGAAGGCGATGTCCGAGCGGTACGTCAGCTGTGCCTCGTAAGCCGCCAGATCACCCGCGCTGAAAAACCCGATCTTCAGCCCCAGCACATGACCCAGTTCCAGCAGTCCCACCTCAGCCGACTTGCCGTCAATGGAGGCGAGGGCGGCAACGTCTGTCAGCTCAAGACCACCCTCCCGCAACCCATCTTCCATCAACTGCCGAAGCTCCAGCGCCGAACAGCCGCGCTGGCAGCCCAGACCGACCACCCACAGCGGCCGATCGCGCACTTCATTCACAGAGCAGGCTTCAAACCGGCGTGCGTCGCGGTCGCTTCATGGCGCCGAAACAACCAGGCGCTGATCCAGCCCAGCGCGATCCAGAAAACCGCATTGGTCAGCAGCGAGGCGATCTTGAATTGCGCTTCGAGGGCTTCCGGCGCCAGTGCCGAATGCACCGCCGGCTGGGGCGCGCCGACGACGTGCGGCACCACCAGAATCAGGGCGCCCAAGGCCTTCAACAGCCAGTGCCGGGCAAACACCATCAATGCCAGGCCTGCAGCCGTCGAGGCGGCGGTGCCGACCCACCAGATCTGCCGTTGGGTCAGGTCCGCCGCGACAGTGCCGGGCAGTTCAGGCGGCAAACCCAGGGTCGGCGCCAGCACGAACACCGCATAACCGGCCAACCCCCACAGCACGCCTTCGCGGGCACTGGTCGGCGTACGCAGGGTGTACAACGCGGCCAGCATCAAGGCGAAGCCGACCGCGACCACCAGATTGCCGCCGGTGGTGGACAGCACGCGCTGCCAACCGTCTTCCGGCTCCCAGGCTTCGGCGTCATGGACGTGGCCGGCCATCTCACCCTCGGCGTGCTTGTGCATCTCAGTAGCCGGGGCCTTTTCGTAGGTCTCCGCCTGCAGGATCAGTGGCGCCACCGAGAAGCTCTGCAGCAGTGTCAACAGCAGGGCGGCGAGCAGTCCGGTGAACCCGGCCGTTTGCGCAATTCGCTTGAACATGGCGGCAGGTCTCAATGGCACGGGAAGGCGGAGCTGTGGCGGGTGTCGTGTGCCGCGTTGTGCACCGCATCGATGTGGGAGAAGCCGGCGAAGTACACCAGAAACGCACCGAGAAACATCGCGCTGACGGCGGCAACAAGGCGTTGGCTTTGCGTGGCGGTCACGGCCGTTGTGGTGTTTGTGGTGGTGCCGGACGTCTGGCGGGGTGTGCTGATGGACATGGCGCTTCCCTCTGAAGTGGATTCAGCGGACGGAAAGGCGCGAAGACACCGCAGGCGAAGGCCGGCAATGCTCAACAGCGCCCGCCCACCGCGGGTTGTTATAGTGCGTTGTCGGGCCGGTCTCCGGGCTCGCGAGGGGCGCATGCATCAGCCGTTACAGCCGTCGTGCCTTCAAGAATCGCCTTCCCATATCGTTGCCGACACAGTGGATCTGACTCTTCACTCGCTTACCGTTGCGGGGGCAGCACCGGACTGATACACACCCGAAGGTCTGCACGCACCGGTTTCCCGTTTCACCCTGTGAAGGGCACCCGTAACAAGGTGTGTAGGAGACCACGGGCTGTTTGGCTCGTCAATCGGCCCTTCAGCCGATGCGTCAATCGATGCAGCGATCGGTGCGTCAATTGGCGCGGCAATCATTGCAAAGCGCGATTGACCGGCCTCCAGTCACTGCGTAGCCTTGCGCACTTGAGGTTCGCCGGCCGCTCGGTTTCAAGTACGTCACAGGGCCACCGGCGCTAAGAAGGGAATGCGGTTCCAAGCCGCAGCTGCCCCCGCAACTGTAAACGGACAGCTTCATTGCACAGCCACTGCGCGAGCGGGAAGGCGCGATGAATGCCAGTCGCCTGACGATGCCTGTCAGCGACCGGCCGCCGTGAGCCAGGAGACCTGCCTCCATCGGACCGCCTGCAAGCGGCCGAGGAATTCCACTACAACCGGGCGGGGTGATCCGGTGGCGAATCGAACCGCGCGCCTGCTTCCGCCGGCCTGCGCTGTTTTCGTCCTCGTTGCCCCGCCGCACGCCTGAGGGCAACCGATGAAAACACTGGCCAAACTCCCCGTCACCATCGTCACCGGCTTTCTCGGCTCCGGCAAAACCACCTTGCTGCGGCACATGCTCGACAACGCCGAAGGCCGACGCATCGCCGTCATCGTCAATGAATTCGGCGAACTGGGCATCGATGGCGACATCCTCAAGCAATGCACCATCGGCTGCACCGAAGAAGAAGCCGTCGGTCGCGTGTACGAACTGGCCAACGGCTGCCTGTGCTGCACCGTTCAGGAAGAGTTTTTCCCGGTGATGCAGGAACTGGTCGCCCGTCGTGGCGACCTCGATCACATCCTCATCGAAACCTCGGGTCTGGCCCTGCCGAAACCCCTGGTCCAAGCCTTCCAGTGGCCGGAAATCCGCAACGCCTGCACCGTCGACGCCGTGATCACCGTGGTCGACAGCCCGGCCGTGCTCGCGGGCACCTTCGCCGCGTTCCCGGACCAAGTCGACGCCCAGCGCAAGCTCGACCCGAACCTGGATCACGAATCGCCGTTGCACGAGCTGTTCGCCGACCAACTGGCCAGCGCCGATCTCGTCGTGCTGAACAAGGCCGACATGCTTGACGCTGATGCTCTCGCCGCCGTGCGTGCCGAAGTCGCCGAAGAACTGCCGCCGGCGGTGAAGATCGTCGAAGCGAACCGGGGCCAGCTGCCGATCAGCGTATTGCTGGGCCTGGGCGCCGAGTCCGAGCTGCACATCGATGGCCGCAAGACCCACCACGATCACCACGAAGGCGACGATCATGATGATCACGACCATGACGCCTTCGACTCGATTTCCATCACGCTGCCCCAGGCCGACGAATCGCTGTTGCTCGACGCGCTGACCCAGGCCGTCGTCCAGCACGGCATCCTGCGCGTCAAAGGGTTCGCCGCCATTCCCGGCAAACCCATGCGCTTGCTGGTGCAAGGCGTCGGCACGCGTTTCGACAAGCATTTCGACCGCGCCTGGAAGCCAGACGAAGCCCGGGAAACCCACCTGGTGCTGATCGGCCAGGAACTGGACGCCGGCGTCCTGGAAGCGCAATTGCGCGACGCGGTGTCATCGCGCGACGCGGTCTCAGGCATAAAAGGCTAACCATGCACCTGCTGCGTACACAGCCCGGCGGCTTCGTTCCCGACGACAGCATCGCCGACCTGGGCCAGACGCCCGCCGAGCTGGTGATCCTGTGCAGCGCCGACTCGAATCTGGCGCTGCTGGCTGAAACCGCGCGGCAATTGCCGGATAGCTACCCGAGCCTGCGCCTGGCCAATCCGATGCAGGTGCAGAACCATGCATCGGTGGATCTGTACGTCGACGAGGTGCTGCGCCACGCCAAAGTCATTCTGATTTCGCTGCACGGCGGCATCGGCTACTGGCGTTACGGCGTCGAGCGGCTGGTGGAGCTGGCGGCCAAAGGCGTCAAGCTGATTCTGGTGCCCGGCTGCGACCGGCCGGACCCCGAGCTGAGCGGCCTGAGCACGGAATCCATCGAAGACCGCGAGCGGCTCTGGCATTACCTGCGTCAGGGCGGCAAGCACAACGCGCTGGCGCTGTTCAATTTCATCGCCACGCGCTGGCTGGGTGGCGACTACCCGTGGGCCGAGCCGCAAACCCTGCCGCGCACCGTGATTTATCACCCGCAGAACGCCAACGCCGACCTGGCCCGCTGGCAGGCCGACTGGCGCGCGGATCAGCCGGTCGCTGCCGTGCTGTTCTATCGCTCCCACCTGCAAGCCGCGAACACCGGGTTCATCGATGTGTTCTGTAAGCGCTTGTCGGCCCAGGGTCTGAATCCGTTGCCGATCGCCGTGGCCAGCCTCAAGGAAGCCGGCTGCATGAGCGCGATACAGGACTGGCTGGACGAGGTGGAGTGCGAGGTCATTCTCAACACCACCGGCTTCGCTCAATCCAGCCCGGAAGCGCCGGATGTGCGGCCGTTTCGTCGGGACATCCCAGTCATTCAGGCCATTTGCGCCCAGGACAACGAACCGGCCTGGCAGGCCAGCGCCCAAGGGCTGGGGCCCCGCGATCTGGCGATGCACATCGCGCTGCCGGAACTGGACGGTCGCATCATCAGCCGGCCGATCAGCTTCAAGGACCTGGCCTGGCACAGCGAGCGCAGTCAGTCCGACGTGGTTTGCTACCGCGCCCAGCCGGAACGCATGGATTTCGTCGCCGAACTGGCCCGGCGCTGGGTGCTGCTGGCCCGCACCGCCAACACCGACAAGCGCGTGGCGCTGATTCTGGCGAACTACCCGACCCGCGACGGGCGCATCGGCAACGGCGTCGGCCTCGATACCCCGGCGGCCGCGCTGAACATCCTCAAGGCGATGCAGGCCGAGGGTTACCCGGTCGACGACTTGCCCGAGACCGGTACTGCGCTGATTCACGCCTTGCTCGGCGGCGTCACCAACGACCCGGACAGCGTCGATCAACGGCCGTGCCATCAGAGCATGGCCATGGACGAGTACCTCGCGGCGTTTCAGGCATTGCCGCAGGCCAATCGCGATGCAGTCATCGCGCGATGGGGCGCCCCTGACACCGATCCCATGTGCCGGGACGGGCGGATGATGATCGCCGGCCTGCGTTTCGGCATGACCTTCGTCGGCATTCAACCGGCGCGTGGCTACAACGTCGATCACAGCGCGGTGTATCACGACCCTGATCTGGTCCCGCCCCACGGTTATCTGGCGTTCTACTTCTGGCTGCGCAAACGCTATGGCGCCCACGCCGTCATCCACGTCGGCAAGCACGGCAACCTGGAGTGGCTGCCGGGCAAGGGCGTCGGCCTGTCCGAGCATTGCTGGCCGGACGCAATCCTCGGGCCGATGCCGAATATCTACCCGTTCATCGTCAACGATCCGGGCGAGGGCGCCCAGGCCAAGCGCCGCACCCAGGCGGTGATCATCGACCACTTGATGCCACCGCTGACCCGCGCCGAAACCTACGGTCCGTTGCGCGATCTCGAACTGCTGGCCGACGAATACTACGAAGCGCAGCTGCTGGATCCGCGCCGCGCCCGGGAGCTGCAAAAGGACATCCTCAGGCTGGTGCGCGAGACACACATCGACCGCGAACTGGCGATGGACGGGGACGCCAACAGCGAGGACGACGCCGCCGTATGGCTACCGCGCCTGGACACCTATCTGTGTGACCTGAAGGAATCGCAGATCCGCGATGGCCTGCACGTGTTCGGCGAATCGCCCACCGGCCGGCTGCGCATCGACACGCTATTGGCGATGGTGCGCGTGCCTCGCGGCGATGGTCGCGGCGGTCAGGCCAGTCTGCTACGGGCGTTGAGTCAGGCGCTGGCGCTGGATTTCGACCCGCTGGACTGTGATCTCGGCGCGCCATGGACCGGCCACAAACCTCAGGCATTACATGAAGTCAGCGCTGAACCATGGCGCACCACCGGGGATACCCGCGAGCGGCTGGAGCTGTTGGCCGCGCAGATGATTGAGCAGATTGCCAGCGGTATGCCTCTCAGTAATCGCTTTGAAAACAACAGCTTGTCCGATGTTGTTCAGTCTCTGCATGAAGTGGTTATCCCTCGCCTTGACGCCTGCGGTCCAGCAGAAATGTCGAACCTGCTCAGCGCGCTAAGTGGGCGATTCGTCCCGGCCGGGCCGAGCGGCGCCCCCAGTCGTGGACGGCTGGACGTGTTGCCCACCGGGCGCAACTTCTTCTCCGTAGACGTGCGCAATCTGCCGACCATGACCGCGTGGCGCATTGGTTTCCAGTCGGCAAATCTGTTGCTGGAGAGGCACTTACAGGATCATGGTGATTATCTACGTCAACTGGGGCTTTCGGTCTGGGGCACGGCGACCATGCGCACCGGCGGTGATGACATCGCCCAGGCCATGGCGCTGATGGGCGTGCGGCCGGTGTGGGCGACGGGCAGTCAGCGCGTCGATGACTTTGAAATCCTGCCCCTGAGCCTGCTTGACCGGCCGCGGGTCGATGTCACCCTGCGGGTCTCCGGTTTCTTCCGCGATGCGTTCGCCAACCTGATTCGCCTGTTCGACGCCGCGGTGCAGGCCGTCGCCGCGCTGGACGAGCCCGACGACATGAACCCGCTGGCCGCCCGCGTGCGCCAGGAGCGCGAGCAATTGCAGCGCGACGGTGTGGATGCCGAGCAAGCGGCGAAGCAGGCTGGCTGGCGCATCTTCGGCGCCAAGCCAGGCGCGTATGGCGCAGGGGTTCAGAACGCCATCGACGGACGCTTGTGGCAAAGCCGCGAAGACCTCGCCGAGGTCTACCTGAACTGGGGCGGCTACGCCTACGGCGGCAGCGACGAAGGCACCCCGGCCCGTGGGGGTTTTGCCAAGCGGCTGAGCCAGGTTCAGGCGGTGCTGCAGAATCAGGACAACCGCGAGCACGACTTGCTCGATTCAAACGATTACTACCAGTTCCAGGGCGGCATGCTGGCGGCGGTGGAAAGCCTGTCCGGCGAGAAAGTTGCCAGTTATCACGGCGACCACAGCCAGCCTGATCTGCCGAAGATCCGTACGCTTAAAGAAGAGCTTAACCGGGTGGTGCGCTCCCGGGCGGCCAATCCGAAGTGGATCGAAGGGGTCAAGCGCCATGGCTACAAGGGCGCGTTCGAGATGGCGGCGACCGTGGATTTCCTGTTCGCCTTCGACGCCACCACCGAGCTGATCGACGATCACCAATACGCACTGGTGGCGGATGCCTATCTGCTGGACGCCTCAACCCGCGATTTCATCCAGCAGCACAACCCGGATGCGCTGCGGGACATGACCGAGCGCATGCTCGAAGCGCAGCAGCGCGGCCTGTGGCAGGAACCGGGGGAGTACCGCGAGGCGCTGGAGAATCTGTTGCTGGACATTGAAGAGTCATGAGCGTGAATGAGGGCCTGCACAGCAGCCCGTGAAGACGCCTGACTGGCTTGAACGACGTGACTGACCCGCAGCTTTACGAGAACCGACCATGACCGACACCCCACATTTTCCCCTCGCTGCCGTCGTCGGTGCCGACGACCTGAAGCTCGCCCTGTGCCTGACCGCCATCGACCCGAAAATCGGTGGCGTGCTGATTGAGGGCCCGCGGGGCATGGCCAAATCGACCCTGGCCCGAGGGCTGGCGGATCTGCTGGCCAGCGGTCAGTTCGTCACGCTGCCGCTGGGCGCCACCGAAGAGCGCCTGGTCGGCACCCTGGACCTTGACGCTGCGCTGGGTGAAGGCCGTGCGGCATTCTCGCCGGGGGTTCTGGCCAAGGCGGACGGCGGCGTGCTGTACGTCGACGAGGTCAATCTGCTGCCGGATCATCTGGTCGATCTGCTGCTGGATGTAGCGGCCAGCGGGGTCAATCTGGTGGAGCGCGACGGGATCTCCCATCGCCATGCCGCGCGCTTTGTGCTGATCGGCACCATGAACCCGGAAGAAGGCGAGCTGCGCCCGCAGTTGCTCGACCGTTTCGGCCTCAACGTGGCGTTGAGCGGGCAGACATTGCCGGAACAGCGCGGGCAGATCATTCGTCGCCGGCTGGATTTCGACGCCGCGCCTGAAGCGTTTTGTCAGCACTGGGCCCCGCAGCAGCAGGCGTTGCAGGCGCGGTGTGAAACCGCCCGGAGGCTGTTGCCGACCATCGAGCTGGATGACGTCAGTCTGGGCCTGATCACCGAGCGCTGTTTTGCGGCCGGGGTCGACGGTTTGCGTGCGGATCTGGTCTGGTTGCGCGCGGCCCGTGCCCATGCCGCCTGGCGCGGCGGTGCTCAGATCACCGAAATCGACATCGACGCCGTGGCCGATTTCGCCTTGCGCCATCGCCGTCGCGAGCCGCAGCCGCCGCATCAGTCCCCATCTCAACCCCCTGCGTCGTCAGAGCAAAACCCGCCGACACCCGACAACGGTGCTCAGCCGCAGCATGACGCGCCAGAAACCGGCGAAGGCAGTTGGGGTGAGTTACCCGCCCGCAGCGTGCAGACGGGCAGTCGCAAAGAAGTGCCCCACTGGCCAAAAAAGCCCTAGGCATTCGCCCCCGCCTGCCGAAGGGGGCGAATGCCAGCCCTCGACCGGGCGCACTCGGTGGCGGTAGAAACGGCGCTGCCCGTCCCGGCGCGGAGGGCGCCATTGCCTGGCTGCCGACCTTGCTGCGCGGCCGCCCTCGAGTTCGTGCTGATCTGGTACGCCAGCCCCGCAGTCGCCGGCCGGAGCAGCTCTGGCTGGTAATCGTCGACGCGTCGGCATCGACCCGGCGCAATCAGGCGTTGAGTCAGGCGAAGGGTTTATTGGCGGGGTTGTTCGATGATGCGTATCGGCAGCGCGCCAGGCTGGCGTTGCTCACCGCCAGTGGCAAGGGCGCCCGCTGGCAGCATCAGGGCCTGAAAGCCAGCACCGCGTTGCAGCCCTGGCTGGATGCATTGGGTGCTGGAGGCGGCACGCCGCTGTTTGATGCGATCAATCAAGGGGCGGACTGGTGTGCGATACGGCAGAAGCGTTACCCGGCGGAACAACAACGGGTGCTGATTCTCACGGACGGGCGCGTCAAGGACATGCCGGCGCTGAGCGTTTTCAGCGGCCCCGTGCTGCTGATCGACATCGAGCGCGGGCCCATTCGACTGGGCCGCGCCCGGGACATCGCCGCGCAGTTGGACGCTGACTACCGCCACATCGACGAGTGCTGAGCGCGCGTCGTCGGCAGGTGAGGAATCAGCAGCTATTCAGGCGGGCATGGTCCATGGCTCAAGGCTGTAGCCTTCGCCGCTGATCTCGGCACGGGCCTGTTCCAGGAACTGCGCCAGTTGTTTCGGATCGGAGTAGGCGCTGCTGGGGATCTGCTTGCGGCCAATGCGGGTGCGGGTGCGGTCGACGACGGTCAGGCTCAGTTCGCCGTTGCCGTCCTGTGGGGCCCAAGCCACGCACTGGAAGGGTTCAAAGGCGTGACCGGCAATCAGCAAAGCATCGTTGAAGCGCAAGGGGGCGTTCATGGACTGTCCTCAAAGTGCCCGTATCCGTTGGCACCGGCGGCGGGCGTTCGCTCGGTGGTTACTCGTATTGCTACTGGTGTTGCTACTTGTACTGATGACCGTCCCCCACGGCTGAGTCACACCCATTTTTGAAATTTCTTGATTTATTTTTAGCGTTGGTTCGGTCGCGCTTACTTGCCGCGCTTGGGCCAAACTTCTGCGACGCCTTGGCCGTGCACGCCAAATCGCCGTCGATCTCTGGCCATGCTGCTAAGCACGTTTCGATCTTAGGCTTATAGAGAATCGATCCAAGGGCGCGTCAAAAATCTTGCTATGGTGTCAATCGGCCTTCACAAGCTACTGTTTAAAAAACGTTTTCCCATGATCACTTCGCGACCCCGGCGCCAAGGAAACTCACATGCATGATCTGGCCTCCATCCGCCGCTTGCTGATCGTCGAACCGTGCGAGGAATGCCTGCAGTTGGTCCCCGGCTTGCGCATCGCGGGTTGGGATGTCGACAGCTGCACCCTTGAAGAGGCAGCGCTGCGTCCCTGTGACGTGGGCCTTATCCGCCTGCTGCCCGAGCATTTCGAACACCCCGAAGTGGTCAAATCCCTTATCTCCCGAAGCAATACAGAATGGATCGCGGTCCTGACCAGCGAGGACCTGCGCCGCGAGCACATCGGTGATTTGGTCTGTGAGTGGTTTTTTGATTTCCATACCTTGCCCTTCGACGTTGCCCGGGTGCAGGTGACATTAGGGCGCGCCTACGGCATGGCACGGCTGCGTGCCAAAGGCGCCAGTTATGCCAAAGGCGTCCCGTACGGAGAGAGCCCGAGTCCGCAACTGCTGGGGGAAAGCCGGCCCATGCGCGAGTTGCGGCGATTGCTGAGCAAGCTGGCGCCCACCGAATCGCCGGTGCTGATCCGTGGCGAAGGCGGTACGGGCAAGGAGCTGATCGCACGCACGCTGCATGCGCAGTCCCAGCGCCGCGAGCAGCCATTCATCTTGATCAATTGCGGGGCGACACCGGCACATTTGCTGCAGGTAGAACTCTTCGGCGAAGCAAGGGAGGGCGTCGACGCATCACGCCAGCGCAAGACAGGGCGCATCGAAGAAGCCAACGGCGGCACGCTGTTTCTAGACGAGATTGGCGATCTGCCCCTGGAGGTCCAGGCCAATCTGTTGCGGTTCCTCCAGGATCGGCACATCGAGGTCGCGGGCGAGCGGGTCCCGGTCGATGTGCGGGTGCTGGCGGCGACCAATGTCGATCTGGAAGCGGCGATTCGCATGAAGCGTTTTCGCGAAGACCTGTATTACCGGCTCAACGTCTTGCAGGTGGGCACCGCGCCGCTGCGCGAGCGGCACGGCGATCTGGCCTTGCTGGCCAATCACTTCGCCCAGTTCTACAGCCGGGAGACCGGCCGGCGGGCGCGTAATTTCAGTCAGGACGCGCTGGTTTCCATGGGCAAGCACGACTGGCCCGGCAACGTGCGAGAGCTGGAAAACCGCGTGCGTCGCGGGCTGGTGCTGGCGGAAGGGCGGCAGATCGAGGCGTTCGACCTCGGGCTGCTGGGCGAAGAAGAGATCAGCTCCAGCATGGCCACTCTCGATGAGTACAAGTCCCGGGCGGAACGGCAGGCGCTGTGCGATGTGTTGACCCGTCACAGCGACAACCTCAGCGTGGCGGCCAAAGTGCTGGGCATCTCTCGGCCGACGTTTTATCGCCTGCTGCACAAACATCAGATTCGCTGATCGAGAGTCGGGCGAGTTACTCGCCGGCGCTTATGTCTGGCTGGTAGGCATTCAGTCGTTAATCAGTTGGGCGACCCGTTGCAACACTCGCTCACTGCGGTAGCTCCAGCTCCCGCCAATCACTTCGAAGTTCTGCCCATGGGCCACCAGCCACTGCCGGCTGGCGTCGAAGAATGCCTGGCGTTCGCTCAGGTCTGGCTGGCAACGCTGGCCGTCGCCGATCCATTCGACGCCTTCCGGCGAAAGCAACAGGTGCAAATCGTAATGACGCTGTGAGAGTGCGGCTTCGAGCCAGCCCGGGCAGTCGTTGAACAACGCGCGACTCCAGAGGATGTTGCTCAGCA
Source organism: Pseudomonas sp. W2-17 (assembly GCF_041060445.1). Taxonomy (NCBI): domain Bacteria; kingdom Pseudomonadati; phylum Pseudomonadota; class Gammaproteobacteria; order Pseudomonadales; family Pseudomonadaceae; genus Pseudomonas; species Pseudomonas sp. W2-17. The sequence goes on from NZ_JAUFNS010000009.1 coordinate 78,958, forward strand.
GGTGAGTGTCAAGAATCAGCAGCGCCGGCTTCAGCGACCGGGCGGCGTCTTCCCAGGCCAGCTGCTCATGGGCGATGACATCGATGTCCGCGTAAACGGTGTCCCGCTGCACCTCATCAATGAACTGGCGCACGTATTCACCCACCAGCACGCCACCGAACTGCCGTTGAATCTCTTCCGCCAGCCAGCTCTTGCCGCTGGACTCGGGCCCCGTCAGTACCAGCACTTTCATCCCGGTCAACGCGCCAGCGCGGGGTCGGCGCGCCAGTCACGCCAGCCTTGCACGGCGAGCAGGGTGAACAGCGCGTACAAGCCGGCGGTGAGGTACAGCGCTTTATAGAGAAACAGGCCGACGAAGACCACGTCGAGGAGGATCCACAGCGGCCAGCACTGCACGCGCTTCTGCGCCATCCATACCTGCGCCACCAGGCTGTAGCCGGTCAGTGTGGCGTCGAGCCAGGGTTGGGCGGCGTCGGTGAAATGGGCCATGGCCGCGCCGAGGACAAGGCTGACCAGCGCGCCGGCCACCAGACTGAGCAGCAAGCTGCCACTGCCCAGCGAGGTGACGATGCGGCCGTTGTCCGCCGCGCCCCGGCGGGTCCATTGCCACCAGCCATACACCTGGAGCCCGGCGTACACCACCTGCAGCAGCATGTCGGAGTAGAGCTTCACGTCGAAGAAGATCCAGGTGTAGAGCAGCACCATGACCAGCCCGATCGGCCAGCACCACGGGTTTTGTTTGACTGTCAGCCAGACGGCAATGACACCGAGTGCGGCGGCGAACAGTTCAAGCCCTGACATGGCAACTCCTGAGGAAACGATGAAAAAACCGGTCGGCGATTGTAGGCGCTTTATCGCCCGAGGTGGGGCGCGATGATGCGTCGGAAGCGTCTGAAAAGGCAGTGGAAAAACAGCCGGGGCAACCTGCGGGGCTCATAGAGGAAATGTAACGACGATGAGACAAACGTCAAAGCCTTCGCGCCATTATTCATGCTAGCGCGTTCGTCAAAAAGGTCTGCTAGCATCGCCGCGCTCATGCCCAAGCCTGACAGCCTGCGTTCATGCTTTTTTTACGCCCGACCGTTTATCGTTCGCGCAACAGTTTGTAATACAAATCAAGAGAACCTTTGCCATGAGCAGGTTCCAGCCGGGGGAATGATGGATCTTTGGACCGCTGCACAGGCGCTGATACTTGGAGTTGTAGAAGGGCTGACGGAGTTTTTGCCGATTTCCAGTACGGGCCATCAGATCATCGTTGCGGATCTGATCGGTTTTGGCGGCGAGCGCGCGATGGCGTTCAATATCATTATTCAGTTAGGGGCGATCCTGGCGGTGATGTGGGAGTTTCGTCGCAAGATCCTCGATGTCGTCACCGGGCTGCCGACCCGGCCCGAAGCCCGGCGTTTCACCGCCAACCTCATCGTCGGCGTGCTGCCGGCCATGGTCCTCGGGGTGCTGTTTTCCGATCTGATCCACGAATACCTGTTCAACCCGATCACCGTCGCAGTGGCGCTGGTGGTGGGCGGCTTCATCATGCTCTGGGCCGAGCGCCGCGAGCATGTGATTCACGCCGAGACCGTGGATGAGATGACCTGGGTGGACGCGTTGAAGGTCGGCTTCGCGCAATGCCTGGCGATGATTCCGGGAACTTCGCGGTCGGGCTCGACCATCATCGGCGGGCTGCTGTTCGGTCTGTCACGCAAGACCGCCACCGAGTTTTCGTTCTTTCTGGCGATGCCGACCATGATCGCGGCGTCGGTGTACTCGGGTTACAAATACCGTCACCTGTTCCAGCCCGACGACCTGCCGGTGTTCGCCATTGGCTTCATCGCGGCGTTCATCTTCGCGATGATCGCCGTGCGCGGTTTGCTCAAGTTCATCGCGACCCACAGCTACGATGTGTTCGCCTGGTACCGCATCGCGTTTGGCTTGCTGATCCTGGCGACTTGGCAATTCGGCTGGGTCGACTGGTCCAGCGTGCAGGGCTGATGTTCCGATGAATCAACGCTTCGAACCGCAACCCCCGGGTCGCCCGGCCGCTGGCAAACCCGTCGCCGTGCGCTTTCTGAAACTCAAGCTGCTGGCTCTGCTGTTGCTGTGCGGCCTGCCGGTTTACGGGGTCGTTACGTGCTGGACGAGCGGCGTCAGCTGGCTGCCGGCGGCGATCTACGCACTGATGAGCGTCGTCGCATTTGCCCTGTATGGATACGACAAGAAGCAGGCCCGGCACAGCGGACAGCGCACGCCGGAAAAGCTGCTGCACGGGATCGAACTGCTCGGTGGCTGGCCCGGCGCGCTGCTGGCTCAGCAGGTGTTTCGCCACAAGACCCGCAAGTTTTCCTACCAGTTGGTGTTCTGGCTGATTGTGCTGCTGCATGAACTGTTCTGGATGGACCGCCTGCTGTTCGGCGGCCGCCTGATCTCGCGCCACCTGTTTTAGACCACTGACGTCAAAGGCTGGACGAGCGCGGCTACAACTTAAGCGCCACTTGCCTGCGCTTCGACAGTTTGCCGACCACTAACTGGTGGGAGCGGGTCAGCAGTTCCTTCAGCTCCGCCTCGCCCATGGCGAACGGGTAGGTGAGGGTGACCCAGTGGGCGCGGGCCAGGTAGGGCGCCGGGCGCACGCCCGGACGGTCGACGTAGCCGAGGAACAGCTCGGCGCCGACCTTGAACGACAGATCGTTGCCCGCCAGGCCCATCACCGCGAACATCTTGGTGTCAGCGATGGAGAACACCCTGACGCCGCCCCATTTGTAATCCTCCCGCGCGCCCGGAAGATTCAGGCAGAACGCGGCGACTTCTTCAATCTGCATGGGAGTGTTCCTGAAGGCGGGTGAGGGGTGACCGGCAGCCTGCGTTAACCATGAGAACGACCGCCATTGGACGCCAGGTCCGCCAGAATCGGGCAGTCCGGGCGGCGGTCGCCCTGGCAGTGGCTGACCAGGTTCTGCAGGGTGTCGCGCAGCCCGGCCAGTTCCTCGATCTTCTGATTGAGTTCGACGATGTGCTTGTGGGCCAGCGCCTTGACGTCGGCGCTGGCGCGGCCGCGGTCCTGCCAGAGGGTCAGCAGTTTGCCGACTTCTTCCAGGGAAAACCCCAAGTCCCGCGAGCGTTTGATGAACGCCAGGGTGTGCAGCTCGTTCGGGCCGTACAGGCGATAGCCACTGTCGGTGCGGGTGGCGGCCGGAAGCAGGCCGATGGATTCGTAATAGCGAATCATCTTGGCGCTGAGGCCGCTGCGTTTGGCGGCTTGTCCGATGTTCATGAGGCGTCTCCCGTGTCGTAGGGTTTGTCTTTGGGGTCGTCTTTGGATTCGTTGTTGGGTGTCCAGGTTTTCAACAGCAGGGCGTTGCTCACCACACTGACGCTGGACAAGGCCATGGCCGCGCCTGCCAGCACCGGATTGAGCAGGCCGAACGCAGCCAGCGGAATGCCGATCAGGTTATAAACGAACGCCCAGAACAGGTTCTGGCGGATCTTCGCGTAGGTCTTGCGGCTGATGTCGAGGGCGGCGGGGATCAGCCGCGGGTCGCCGCGCATCAACGTGATGCCGGCCGCGTGCATGGCCACGTCCGTGCCGCCACCCATGGCGATGCCGATGTCGGCGGCAGCCAGGGCAGGGGCGTCGTTGATGCCGTCACCGACCATCGCCACCACGCCGGTTTTCTTCAGCGCCACGACGGTCGCGGCTTTGTCGGCGGGCAACACTTCGGCGTGCACGTCGCGGATGCCCAGCGCCTCGGCGACCACCCTGGCGCTGCCGCGATTGTCGCCCGTTAGCAAGTGGCTGCTGATGTGCCGGGCGTTCAGTTGCGCGATGGCCTCAACGGCGCCGGCCTTGAGGGTGTCGCCGAAAGCAAACAGGCCGAGCACTCGACGCTGCGGGCTCAGTTCGATCAGCCAGGACAGCGTGCGGCCTTCGGCTTCCCACGCCTGAGCGCGCTCGTGCAGAGCGTCCCCGGTCACGGCATTTTCTTCCAGCAAGCCGCTTTCCTGCAGCAAGCGCTGATTACCCAGCGCCAGTTCGCGGCCTTGCAGGGTGCCGGCGATACCGCGTCCGGCCAGCGCGCGGCTATTGCCGACGGCATCCAGGCTCAGCCCGCGTTCGGCGGTCACGTCCAGCACGGCTTTGGCCAACGGGTGCTCGCTGCCACGCTGCAGCCCACCGGCCAGTTGCAACAAGGTGTTTTCATCACCGTCGAGCGCGGCCATGTGGGCAATGCGTGGCCTGCCGGAAGTCAGCGTGCCGGTCTTGTCGAAGACCACCGTGGTGACTTCATGGGCGCGCTCCAGGGCTTCGGCGTCCTTGATCAAAATGCCGTGGCGCGCAGCGACGCCGGTGCCGGCCATGATCGCAGTCGGCGTGGCCAGCCCCAGCGCACAGGGGCAGGCAATGACCAGCACGGTGACGGCGTTGATCAGCGCAGCCTCCAGCGACGCGCCGGCCATCAGCCAGCCGGCCAGTGTCGCCAGGGCAATCAGCAGGACCACGGGCACGAACACCTGACTGACCTTGTCGACCAGCTTTTGAATCGGGGCCTTGGCAGACTGTGCGGCTTCTACCAGACGGATGATGCGCGCCAGCACGGTTTCCGCCCCCAGCGCCCGGGTGCTGATCAGCACCCGGCCCTCGCCATTGATCGCGCCGCCGGTGACCCTGTCGCCGGGCTGTTTCGGCACCGGCAGGCTCTCGCCGCTGATCAGGGCTTCGTCGGCGTGGCTCTGGCCTTCGAGCACCTGACCATCCACCGGAAAGCGCTCGCCGGGTTTGACCACCACACAATCGCCGACGCTCAGCGCGCTGATGGCGACGTCCGCTTCCTGCCCGTTAACCAGCCGGATCGCGCGGTCGGGGCGCAAGGCTTCCAGCGCCCGAATCGCGCTGGCGGTCTGGCGCTTGGCGTTGCTCTCCAGGTATTTGCCGAGCAGGACCAAGGCGATGACCACCGCCGAGGCCTCGAAATACAGGTGCGGCATCGTACCGGGCGCAGCGCTCAGCCACTGGTAAATGCTCAACCCATAACCGGCGCTGGTGCCCAACGCGACGAGCAGGTCCATATTGCCGGCACCGGCGCGCACGGCTTTCCAGGCGGCAACGTAAAAGCGCGCGCCGAGGAGGAATTGCACGGGGGTGGCCAGAGCAAACTGCAGCCACGCCGGCAGCATCCCGCGGGCGCCGAACGGCTGCAGAAGCATTGGCAAGACCAGCGGCAAGGCGAGAACGATGGCCACGATCAACTGCCAGCGCTCGGTTTCGTGGCGTTTGCGCCGGTCGGCTTGCCGGGTGGCTGAGTCCTGTTCGAGGCTGGCGCTGTAGCCGGCCTTGTCAACGGCGGCCACCAGCACGGCGGGATCGATCTGGCCGCTGACCTCGATGTGGGCGCGTTCGTTGGCGAGGTTGACCGTGGCGACCTCGACGCCGGGCACTTTGCGCAGCGCGCGCTCGACTCGGCCAGCGCAACTGGCGCAGGTCATGCCGGCAATGGGCAGGTCAAATGTGTGGGCACTGGGCATCGCGGGCACTCCGGCAAGTCTATTGCCAGTAAGGATCAACCTTGCCCTTCTGGCAAGGTCAAGAGGTGCGCGGCGTTGAATGTTTGGACTGGATCGTTTGCACGCGCCGACGCAGGACAGCCCATTGGCAACCTGCGACAATCCCAGCCCCTTTCGGCCAGGCGAGCGGCATACCGTGTACGACTTCAACGATTTGTACTATTTCGTGCAGGTGGTCGAGAACAAAGGGTTCGCGGCCGCCGCGCGCAAGATCGAGGTGCCGAAGACCAAGCTCAGCCGGCGCATCGCTCAGTTGGAGGATCGGCTGGGGGTGCGGCTGATCCAGCGCACCACGCGCAAATTCACGGTGACCGAGGTGGGACTGGATTATTACCGGCACTGTGTGGCGATGCTGGTGGAGGCCGATGCCGCCGAGAAAGTGGTCGAGCAGTCGAGGTCCGAGCCCCAAGGCATCGTGCGCATCAGTTGCCCGCCAGCGCTGGGTTCGATGGGGGTGAGTGACACGATCGCGAAGTTTCTGGTGCTGCACCCGAAAGTGCAGATTCAGGTGGAGAGCACGAACCGTCGGGTGGATGTGTTGGGGGAGGGGTATGACATCGCGCTGAGGGTGCGTTTTCCGCCGCTGGACGATGAGAATCTGGTGATGAAGGTGTTGGGCGAGAGCCATCAGCGGTTGGTGGTTCGCCCGTCGTTGCTGGAGGGCAGGACGATTCGAACGCCGCAGGCGTTGGTGGGGCTGCCGAGTATGGATCTGGCGCCGGCGAACCGTGAGCACCGTTGGGCGTTGATCGGGCCGGGGGGTGAGCGGATTGAGGTTGCTCATCAGCCGCGCTTTGTGACGTCGGATCTGGATGCGTTGCACCGGGCGGCGGTGGAGGGTGTGGGGGTGGTGCAGATGCCGGAGATTATGGTTCGGCATTCGTTGCATGAGGGGCGACTGGTTGAGTTGTTGCCGGGGTTTCGGCCGCCGAGTGGGTTGATTCATGCGGTGTTTCCTTCGCGGCGGGGGTTGTTGCCGTCGGTGCGGGGGTTGGTGGATTTGCTGGCGGAGGATTTTGGGGCGAATGAAAAGGCGGATCGGGAGGCGTGTGAGTTGGCGGGGCACCGGTAGGCTCTTTCAAGATCAAGATCTTTAACATCAAGAGCGTCTGCCTGGGGGCAGACTGTTTCGCCTTCGGCGACTTACTTTTGAAAAGCCCCAAAAGTAAGCAAAAGTGCCTGCTCTCGGTTGGGCCCTTCGTTCCTCAGGGTACCTTCACTCCGGTCTCGCTCCGTGGGCCCGCGCCGAACGGACATCCATGGCCCTCTCGCCGCATCCATGCGGCTCGGCCCACTGCGCGAGACCTGCGTTCAGCCTGCACCCAAGTCGCGATTGGCGGTGTCTGGACCTTTTGTGTTTGAAGATCAAGATCAAAAGCTTCCCGGCTGAAGCCGGTCCCACAGTGTGTACGCGCTGCTGTTAGTGGGACCGGCTTTAGCCGGGAAGGGGCCGGTGTGAACGCTGTCCATGTCGGGATTTTCTACAGATGCCTCCAACCCACATTGATCGCACATTTTGATTGTCCTGTGAGTGGGACGATCTATCGCATTTCCACCCTCTAATCACTTATTACTCCGCAAGGTAGGATGACGCCACTTGATCGCCAGGCGGCGATTCTCACCTTGGGAAGCACTTCATGAAACTCTTGCACATCGATTCCAGCATCCTCGGCGATCACTCCGCTTCGCGTCAGTTGAGCCGCAGTGTTGTTCAGTCTTTTACCGCTATCACCCCAGACACTCAGGTGGTGTACCGCGATCTGGCGAATGAGCCACTCAATCATTTCTCCGGCGCCACGCTGGCCGCTGCCGGTACGCCGGTGGAAGGGCGTGACGCGGCGCAGAGGCTGGAAGTGGAAACCAACGAAGCGACGCTGGAAGAGTTTCTGTCGTCGGACGTGGTGGTCATCGGTGCGCCGATGTACAACTTCAGCATCCCGAGCCAGTTGAAGGCGTGGATCGATCGCATCTGTGTGGCCGGCCGCACGTTCCGCTACACCGAAGCCGGTCCGGAAGGGCTGTGCAAGGGCAAGAAAGTGATCGTCGTGTCGACCACCGGCGGTTTGCATCAGGGCCTGCCGAGCGGTGCTGGCCATGACGACTTGCTCAAGGTGGTGTTTGGTTTCATTGGCGTCACCGACCTGCAATTTGTTGTCGCCGAAGGTCTGGCGTATGGCGACGAGCCGCGTGCCGCTGCCATGGCTGCCGCGCAGAAGACCATCAGCGAAACGCTGTTCGCTTAAGCCCGACCCGTCGAGCGTCCCCGCGAGGGGCTCGAAGCGTTAACAAAGCCGCACCCGAAAGCCCTGTCATCACCGGCCTGCACGCCGTCTGATGACGGGGCTTTCGTCGTTTTGCGGCCGCACGTTCAGCCGGGCGACAGCCTTTATGACTTCTTTGCGCGTAACCTCTTCGAAGCACCGTAGAATGCCGGCCCATCCGGTCGGTTCTGCGTAAAATGGCGGCCGACGTCTTCAATTCATCGAGCTTGGCCCGCCTTGTGCACCATTGATCCTCAAACGTTTCGGAATGTTATCGAACCCCACGGGTCAGATAGCGACAGACGCCGTTTTCGCGGGGCTTCGGCCCTTGAGCGTCTGAATCGGCAGGCATGGATTGATAAGGTGAGGGGCATTGCAATGATGCGTCTTTGTGCAGTGATGATGATCAGCCTGCTGGGCAGCCTGATTTCGGTGCAGGCCAGTGAGCTGCAGAGCTGGAGCGTGGGCTTTCACGAGCTGACGTTTCTCGATCCGCTGGATTCCCGGCCCATGCACGCCTACGCCTTTTACCCCTCCACCGACGATGAGCACATTACCCGCGTTCAGGGTTATCCGATTGAAGCGTCGGAAGACGCGACGATTGCCATGGGCCGTTTCCCGCTGCTGATGCTGTCCCACGGCAACACCGGCACGCCGCTGGCGCAACATGACCTGGCGACGTCATTGGCGCGCAAGGGCTTTGTCGTCGTGGCGGTGTTCCATCCGGGCGACAACTACATGGACCACAGCCGCCTGGGCAGCCTGAGCAATCTCTACGGTCGCCCGCTGCAAATATCCGAAGCCATCAGTGCCGCATTGATCGATCCGATGCTGTCGCCATATATCAGCGCGCGCCGGGTCGGGGTGATTGGTTATTCGGCGGGTGGCGAAACGGCGTTGATTCTCGCCGGTGCCCAGCCTGATCTGCAGCGTCTGCGCCATTACTGCACCGAGCGCCCGCAGGACCGCGATGCCTGCAAAACCCAGGGAGAACTGGTGGCGGACCGTGATGACCTGCACGCCCAGGCCGATCCCCGGGTGGGCGCATTGATGCTAATGGCGCCGCTGGGGTTGATGTTTGGTCGGCAGACGCTGGCGGATGTGCACGTCCCGGTGTTGCTGTACAGCGGCGACGGCGACGAACTGCTCGCCATCGACAAGAACGCCGAAGCGCTGGCGCGCAAGCTGCCCGATGTCTCGGATTTCAAATTGTTCGCCGGGGCAGGGCATTTCGTGTTCATGGCGCCCTGTGACGACGAGCAACGCGCCACCCAGCCCGGGCTGTGCACCGACGCCATTGGCGTCAATCGCGAAAGCATTCACCGCGACCTGAGCACGGAAGCCGTGCGCTTTTTCGGCACCGCTCTGGGCTCGCCGACCAGCACCGCCGGGATGCAGACCGCGGCGCATCGGGAATTTGAACCCGTCAACAGCTTGGATCAGTAAGGCTCACTTAGAAACTGAGCCCACCCGCGCTGCCTACTGGGCGTCCGCCGCGGGTGAGGGCGTGGGCTTGCCACGAATCACTTTGCCGCGCCGCTCGGCAATCTCCCGCGCCTGACCGTCACGCTGCCCGCCGGTACGTGCCTCGCTGATCAACGCCGGAATCAGCGGCCCTTCCGGCAGATTCTTCCAGAACCGCGCCGGCAGATGGCCCTGCATGACTTTGGGATTGAGCCGGGCCGGATTGAAGATGTGGCTGTAGTAGGTCAGCCAGAGATTGCCATGGGGATCGTCGGCATTGCGCGCCAGCGACTGCCACGCCTCCGGGCACACCGGCTGATGAATCAGCTGTTTGCCGTCATAAAACACACCGTCCTTGGGCGTCGCGATCATCCAGCGATGACGACCCATGCGCCCGATGAAATGCTCGCTGGCGGTGCGCAGAATATCGTGGGCGGGCTCGTGCCACGCGACGTATTCCGGCAGGCAGGTCATCTCCAACAGCGCCGCCTTGGCCGCGACGTCTTCGGCATTGTCGATCACCGGCAGCGCCACGAAACGCAAGAATGCATGCAGGTGGTGGGCTTCACGGCTGACCTGTTTCAGGCGCCGGTGCAGTTCGCTGCCCAGTTTGTCGCCGGCCAGCATGGCCGTGCGATCACCGTGGCTCACGCGCCATAGCACTTCATACAACAACGTCCAGCGCTGATCACCGCAAAATTGCGCCGCGTTTTGCAGCAGCTCCAGCAATTCCAGCGGAATGCGCGCGCGGAACGGACCGGGTTCGTCGGGGTAATCGGTGTCGCTGGCGAACAGGTCGGCGTCCTGCTGCACGCTCCAGCTGACCTGATCCGGGTTGATCTGGTGGCTCATCAGCCAGCGCGCCTGCTGCCGCCAGGTGTCGAATGAGTCGGCGCAATCGAGAATGATCATCCCCACAGCGCCATTTGTTGCGGCTGCGGTTTGTCGCGCAGTTGCTCGCGCAGATCGATGCTTGAGCTTTCGGCCTGACGCGGATGGTAGTCGCTGGTGATGATGAACGGCTTGGCCTTGGCCAGCACGCAGCGCAGACGGGTGAGGTCTTCGTATCGAATGCGACGTTGGCGGCGCAACTCGACCAGACGCTTGGTGGTGCGGATGCCAATGCCGGGGATCCGCGCGATCATCGCTGGCTCCGCGCGGTTGAGGTCCAGCGGGAAGATGTCGCGATGCTCCAGCGCCCAGGCCAGTTTAGGGTCGATGTCCAGGGCCAGGTCCCCCGGGCCTTGCAGCAGTTCGTTGGCGCTGTAGCCATAGCTGCGCAGCAGGAAGTCGGCCTGATACAGCCGGTGTTCGCGCATCAGTGGCGGCGCGGCGTGGGGCACGCTTTTCGGGCTGTTGGGAATCGGGCTGAACGCCGAGTAGTAGACGCGCTTGAGGCGGAAATCGCCGTACAGCGATTCAGCGGTATGCAGGATGGTGCTGTCATCGGTTTCGTCGGCACCGACAATCATCTGCGTGCTTTGCCCGGCCGGCGTAAATTTTGGCGCCCGCGGCTCGTTGAGAATGGTTTGCTGGCCGGTGTAGATGGTTTGCATGGCCTGCTTGATCGAGCCCATTTCCTTTTCCGGCGCCAGGGTTTGCAGCCCCAACTGGGTCGGCAGCTCGATGTTGACGCTCAGGCGATCGGCGTAGCGGCCGGCTTCTTCGATCAGCGCGGGATCGGCTTCGGGTATGGTCTTCAGGTGGATGTAGCCACGGAATTCGTGGTCTTCACGCAGCAGTTTGGCCACGCGAATCAGCTGTTCCATGGTGTAGTCCGCCGAGCGGATGATCCCGGAGCTGAGAAACAAACCGCTGACGCAGTTGCGGCGGTAGAAATCCATGGTCAACGTGACCACTTCTTCGGGGCTGAAACGTGCGCGGGGCACGTCGCTGGAACGGCGATTGACGCAGTACTGGCAGTCGTACAGACAGAAGTTGGTGAGGAGGATTTTCAGCAGCGAGACACAGCGTCCGTCAGGGGTGTAACTGTGGCAGATGCCCATGCCGGTGCTTGAGCCGAGGCCGGATTTGCCCTCGGAACTGCGCTTGGGTGCGGCACTGCTGGCGCAGGAAGCGTCGTACTTGGCCGCGTCGGCGAGGATGCTCAGCTTGTCGATCAGCTGCATGGATTTTCTCGATACTGTTTTTATGTACAGTATCGAGTTGTCCGGGGATGAACAAGGCCCGATCGGATGGATGGCCGGTCGATCAACTGATGCGCTGTACCAATTCCTTCAATTCGCCAAAATCTTTGACGCGATGGAAGTTGGCGTGGCCCATGAAGGCCGAAAAATCCGTGTCGCCATAACCCGCCACTTGCGCGCCGGCACCCAGTCCGGCCTCAACGCCCGGAATGCTGTCTTCCACCAGCAGGCACTGAGTCGGCGGCAGGCCCAGCAATTCTGCAGCGTGTTCGATCAGTATCGGGGACGGTTTCCACGATTGCACTTCATAGGCACTGACGATCAGGCCATGGAACACGTCCAGCAGGCCGACGGTGCTCAAACAGGTTTCGATCTTGCTGCGCGGGCCGTTGGAGGCGACGCATTTAGGCAGCGACAGGTTACGCACGAACTCGACCGCGCCGGGCATTTCTTCCAGCCGTTCCCTCAGCAGCGGCAGGGTGCGCGCGCGGAATTCGGTTTCGATGTCGTCGCTCGGCAGCCACGGATAATCGCGGCACAGGCCTTCCAGGCACAGCGCAAACTGCACGCCACGAAAGCGTTGCAGCACTTCGTCAACGGTCAGCAACACCTGGTGTTTGTTGAGGATGTCGCGCAGCAAGCCGGCGGCGAGCCGTTCGCTGTCAACCAGGGTTCCGTCGCAGTCAAAAATGACGCCGGCAATATTCAAACAGGGTTCTCCTTCTTTCTCGATCAGGTTGCTTGATCGGAATGCATGTGCAGATGTCTGGAATTCGGGTAGGGGCTGTTCGACCGGCATTATCCCGAAAAGTTGGCATCGATGTTCGGGCACTGACTTACGGTACGGCCTGTTCAATCCACCCTACGGCAGTGCAGGCCTTTGAACGGCATTGCGAGCAGGCCGACGGCTTCATCGTCAGGCCTGCACGTGAACCGCCGGTTACAGCTCGACCGGCGTGACCAGCGTCCCTTTCTCGAAATGACCACTGACGTTGGCGAACACCAGATCGGCCATGGCCTGACGCGTTTCGTAGGTCCCCGAGCCGATGTGCGGGGTGAGCACCACGTTGTCCAGCTTCAACAGCTCGGCGGGCACGTTGGGTTCGTCTTCGAACACGTCGAGGCCCGCGCCGGCGATTTCCGAGGCCAGCAGCGAGGCCACCAGGGCCTTCTCGTCGACAACGCTGCCGCGAGCGACGTTGATCAGAAACGACTTGGGTCCGAGCGCCCTAAGCACTTCGGCGTCGATCAGGTGCTGGGTGTCCGGGCCACCGGGGACGATGACAATCAGGTAGTCCGAGTCCTGAGCCAGGTGCTGAAGGTTGTCGTAGTGCTGGTAGGACACATCGTCATAGGCACGACCACGACGGAAGTAGGCGATGTTCATTTCGAAGGCCGCAGCGCGTTTGGCGATGGTCTTGCCGATCTTGCCCAGACCGACGATGCCGCAGGTCTTGCCGCACAGGTCGTTGCCCAGGGGAAATTTGCCGTTGGGCCACTGGCCGGCCCGCACGAAGCGCTCCGCTTCGCTGATGCGCCGGGACACGCCGAGCATCAGCGCCATGGCGGTTTCGGCGACGGCGTTGTTGAGCACGTCGGGGGTGTTGCTCAGTTTGATGCCACGGCGCGCCAGGTACTGAGTGTCGACCGCGTCATAGCCGACGCCGAAGCTGTTGACCACCTCCAGATTCGGCAGGCGATCGAGAATGGCGTTGTCGGTGCCGAACACGCCGCTGGTGACGACGCCGCGCACCTTGGTCCCGTGTTGGCTGGCCCAGGCGTCGATGTCATTGATGTCGGCGAGTTTGTGCACGCTGTAATCGCGCTCAAGGTTTTGCATCAGCGAGGCGTGCATCGGGCCCCAGACCAGAATGTCGGCTTTCTTGTCACTCATTGTTTTCTCCCTCGTCAGGCCAGATAGGTTTGGGTACTCAGCACCTCGGCATAGGCAAAGCCCAACGCTGACATGAATGCGGCGTGCACCTGGGCGGCAGGCACTACGCTGCCTTCGAATTCCAGGTCGCGGCTGGCGCAGGCGTCGTGGATGACTTTGACGGTGTAACCGAGGTCCGCCGCCGCACGGGTGGTGGCGTCGATGCACATGTGGCTCATGGAACCGATGATGACCAGGTTCTCGATGCCTTTGTCTTTGAGCAGCGCTTGCAGCCCGGTTTCGCGGAACGAGTTGGGGAAGTGCTTGAGCACCACCGTTTCGCTTTCAAGGTTCAGGACTTTGGGGTGCAGCTTTGCGCCATCGGAGCCGGGGGTGAAGAAGGGTGCGTCAGCGCCTGATTCATGGCGGATGAACACGACCGGATCCCCGGCATCCCGAGCGGCCTGAATCACCTTGGCGGCGTTGTCGGCGGCGGCATCCGCGCCTGCGAGGGGCCATTTGCCGCCGGGAAAGTAGTCGTTCTGGATATCGACTACGATGAGCGCTGTGGTGGACATTCGGGCTTCCTTGTTGAATGGGTGGGGTGGGTCAGAGTAATGCCTGCCCGAGCGTAGGGCCACTCCCGCTACACAGGTTGAACGCGATGTTTTTTGTGGGACCGGCTTCAGCCCCATTTGAATCAGCAGCGCTCCCCGCTGTCCATAGCCCGCCACCCCGTTTGAGTAACCAGCGAGAAGTCATGCCCGTGAATGGAATCAGCCGCCACCTCCATGCCCTAGCCAGCCTGATCCTGCTGGCGGTCCTCGCCGGTTGCAGCTCGCAACGCAGCCAGGAACCCGCGCCGGAACCCTCGGTGGTGCGCAGTGAAATCGTGCGGTTGTTGCCCGCCAATGTCGCCGACCGCCAGGGCTGGGCTCAGGACATTCAGCGGGCATTCGAGGCGCAGCACATCAACCCCAGCGTTGAAAACCTTTGTTCCGTGTTGGCCGTGACCGAGCAGGAATCCAACTTCCAGGTGGACCCGGCCGTCCCCGGCATGGGCAAGATCGCCCAGGATGAAATCGACCGTCGCGCCAGCAAGGCGCACATCCCCAACCTGCTGGTGCGCAGCGCACTGGACATCCGCTCCTCGACCGGCAAGACCTTCAACGAACGCCTCAGCGCCGCCCGCACGGAAAAAGACTTGAGCGCGATCTTCGATGACTTCATCGGCATGGTGCCGCTGGGTCGTACCCTGTTCGGCAATTTCAACCCCGTGCACACCGCAGGGCCCATGCAGGTCAGCATCGAATTTGCCGAGCGGCAGGCCCGGGATTATCCGTATCCGGTCGAGGGTTCTATTCGCCATGAAGTGTTCACCCGTCGCGGCGGCATGTACTTTGGCATCGCCCACCTGCTGGGTTATCCGGTCAGCTACGACAGGCCGCTGTACCGCTTCGCCGACTTCAACGCCGGCTGGTACGCCAGTCGCAATGCGGCGTTCCAGAGCGCTCTGGCGCGGGTTTCCGGCAAACGTCTGGCGCTGGATGGCGACCTGATCAGCTACGGTTTCGGCCCGGCGCTGGGGCAGACCGAACTGGCGGTTCGCAGCCTCTACCCGCAGCTGGACATGCGCAACACGACCATCCGCAGCCAGCTGGAGAAGGGCGAAACCCTGGCCTTCGAAGACACCGAGCTGTACGCGAAGATTTTCGCCATGGCCGATAAGGCCGCCGGCAAGCCGCTGCCGAGGGCGATTTTGCCGGGCATCGTACTGGAAAGTCCGAAGATCACCCGCAAGTTGACCACGGCCTGGTTCGCCCAGCGGGTGGAAGAGCGGCGGGTTCGCTGCATGGCGCGGGCGTCCGGGTCATTGAAGTGAGGGCGTGATTGTCAAAAGCTTCCCGGCTAAAGCCGGTCCCACATTCAATTTGCAGGAGGCACCCTTGTGAGCCGTGACATCGAAACACCCATCATCATCACCAGCAGCAACCCGGTGGCCGAAGAGCAGGCCGCGGATGCTCAGGTCGCTGACGCCATGCTGTTCGGATCGCCGAAGGACCGGCTGGACTTCTACCGCAAGGAAATCCAGTACGAGACGGCCATCCTCTCCAACCGCACCAATGCCTATTTGTCCGCGCAATCGTTTCTGGTCATCGCCTTTGCCTCGTCGATGGCCAACCTCAATCCCGAGTGGGGCAAGATGTTCACGCTGGTGGTTCCGCCATTTTTGACATTGCTCGGGCTGATCAGCTCCATGCACGCCTGGCCCGGCATCCGCGCCGCTTACGAAATCATCGATCACTGGCATTTCAAGCAGGCCCAGTTGCTCAGCAGCCAGCCGGCCATGGGACTCGCCTACGATGACTCGCCCCTGTTCAGCGAGCACGAATCCAGCGAGAAGGGCTATCGTAAATCGCTGATGTTCTCCATGCGCACGCCGTGGTTGTTCACCGTGTTCTGGTTTCTGCTGGGGGCCTTTTCCATCTACGTTCAAGTGGTCGACAGCGTGTTTTAAGTCCGCGACGATCGCGCCGATAAAGAAACAGCGAAAACAGGCTGATGCTACCTTGACACCAAGTCGCGGCAGGCGTATTTCGTCTGCCCGGTTCACGCCCGTTGCAGCGCCTGCAAACCCGTTAGCCAGACAGCCTGTTGGTCCGCGCCTTGCAACAACCTGCCGCTCAACGTTCTGTGCTGTTTTTTTGACTGTTACGCATATTTCACAGGCCCGCTCAAGTCGACCAACTCTAACTCTCGACGTGCACTCACTGGAGCCACCCTCATGGCAGCATTGCAACAAATCACCGTTGACGCGCTCAAGCGCTCGGAATCCCAGCTTGCCGTTCAGTGGCACGCCGACCTTGAAGCCAGCGGCGCGACCCGCAATCTCAAAACCGAAGAGATCCGCCAGCAAGTTACCGACTTCCTGCGCCTGCTGACGTCGACCCTTGAGAAGGGTGGCTCGGTCAACATCACCACCACCGAGTGGGATGACGTTCGCCACTTTCTGGAAAAACTCTCCACCCAGCGTGCGTTGGCCGGTCAGGATTCCCAACAGACCGCCAGCTTCATCTTCGCCCTCAAAGGCCCGCTGTTCGCACAACTGCAGCGCGACTTCGCCGAGCAGCCCGCGCTGGTTGCCGAGCAAGTGATGCAGATCTCCGAACTGCTCGACGGCCTCGGCCTGCACACCATTCGCACCTATCAGAAGTCCCGCGAGGCGGTCATCAAGCGTCAGCAGGAAGAGCTGCTCGAGCTGTCCACCCCCGTGGTGAAGCTGTGGGACGGCGTTCTGGCGTTGCCGATGATCGGCACGCTGGATTCGCAACGCACCCAAGTGGTCATGGAATCCCTGTTGCAGCGCATCGTCGACACCGGCGCGGAAATCGCGATCATCGACATCACCGGCGTGCCGACCGTCGACACCCTGGTGGCCCAGCACTTGCTCAAGACCGTCACGGCGATTCGCCTGATGGGCGCCGATTGCATCATCAGCGGTGTACGTCCGCAGATTGCCCAAACCATCGTCCACCTGGGTCTGGACCTGCAAGGCGTTGTCACCAAAGCCAACCTCGCCGACGCGCTGGCACTGGCCCTGCGCCGTCTCGGCGTCACCATCACCAAGGCGGTATGAGCCCATGGAGCGCATCCCGATTCTGCAGATGGGCGACTTTCTGCTCGTCACTATCCAGGTGGACATGCATGACCAACTGGCGATGACGCTGCAGGACGACCTGTCCGAACGCATCAGCCGTACCTCGGCCCGTGGCGTGCTGATCGACATCTCTGCACTGGACATGGTCGATTCGTTCATTGGCCGGATGATCGGCATGATTTCCGGCCTGTCGCGGATCATGGACGCCGAAACCGTGCTGGTCGGCATGCAGCCTGCTGTCGCCATCACCCTGGTCGAACTGGGCATGACCCTGCCGGGCGTCAGCACTGCGCTGAACGTCGAGCGCGGCATGAAACTGCTGCGCGAGAGAGCCTATTCCCAATGAGCGTGCGCAGCAGCGGCACTCAACCCATTCGCATCGAGCAGGACGTTGTGCTCGCCCGCCAGACCGCTCGCAAGCTCGCCCAGGAATGCGGCATGCGCTTGATCGACCTGACCAAACTGGTGACAGCGGTCAGCGAGCTGGCGCGCAACACCATGGTCTATGGCGGCGGCGGTGACATGGACTGGCAGATCATCGAGGACGGCGTGCGCGTTGGCCTGAGCCTGACCTTTCGCGACGAAGGTCCGGGGATTCCTGACCTGAAGCTGGCGATGACCGACGGCTGGACCTCCGGCGGCGGTCTGGGCCTTGGTCTGACCGGTGCCAAGCGGCTGGTGGACGACTTCGAACTGGACACCGCGCCCGGCGCAGGTACACGTGTGACGATCTGCAAATGGACGTGAGCCTGCACAGCCACTTGACTCAGGTGTTGCCGATCGAGGACATCAGTCAGGTCGGCCACGCCCGACGCACCGCGCAAAAGCTCGCCGAACAGGCCGGGTTCGACGAGGCCGACTGCGGCCGCGTTGCGCTGGTCACCACGGAGCTGGCGAGCAACATCCTCAAGCACGCGCACAGCGGCGAATTGCACGTGCGTGTGCTGCCCGGCGATGTCTGCGGCGACGCATCGGCTGCGGTGCCGGGCGTCGAGATCATTGCCATCGACCGGGGCAAGGGTTTCGACGTGCAGAATTGCATGGCCGACGGCTTCTCCAGCCGTGGCACCCAGGGCATCGGCCTGGGGTCGATTCTGCGTCAGGCGCAAGTGTTCGACGTGCACAGCGACGCTCGCGGCAGCGCCCTGCTGGCGCGTTTCTTTCCGCGCAAAAGCGTGGTGAAGGACCTGCGCATGGGCATCACGCAGCAGTCGCTGCACGATGACCCGGCCTGCGGCGATGTGTGGGAAGTCGCAGTCAAGGGCCAACAGGTGGCGATCATGATGATCGACGGCCTGGGCCATGGCCCTGAGGCCGAAGAGGCCGGGATGGCTGGCGCCCGGGTGTTCATGCAAAATCCCTTCGCCGATCCTGGCGTGCTGCTGGAAGACCTGCACTTCGACATGCGCGGCAGCCGGGGCGGCGCTGTTGCCCTGGCGCTGTTTGACGGCGCGTCGGGCAAGCTGCGCTTTATCGGCATCGGCAATATCGGCGCGACGCTGATCGGCGACGACAAAACCCGGGGCATACCCTCGCACCCGGGCATTGTCGGCCTGCAATACCGGAAGATTCCGCCGATGGACTACGCCGACTGCACCGGTCAGTTGCTGATCATGTTCAGCGACGGCCTGCAATCGCGTTGGAATCTTCGCGACTATCCGGGTCTGATGTACCGACACCCGGCGATCATTGCAGCGGTGTTACACCGCGATTATTGCCGGGGCAGGGACGATGTAACGGTATTGGTGATGGCTCTGGAGACGCTCGATGACTGACAACACTGCCCGCGAGCCGCTCGAGGGCTCCCCCGCACTGGCGACCGAACTCGAGCTTCAACGCGTGCGAGCCGAAGCGGCAGCCCTTCGCGCCGAGCTCGACGAGACCAATCAGGGCGTACTTGCCCTGTACGGCGAGCTCGACATGCAGGCCGAGCAGCTGCGCCAGGCGTCGGACCTGAAAAGCCGTTTTCTGGCCTACATGAGCCATGAGTTCCGCACGCCGCTGGGTTCGATCCTGAGCATCGCCAGCCTGCTGTCCGACGAGTTGGACGGCACGTTGAGCCCGGAACAGCACAAGCAGGTCGCCTTTGTCAGCAACGCCGCGCGGGAATTGAGCGACATGGTCGACGACCTGCTCGACCTGGCGAAGATCGAAGCGGGCCGCATTACCATCTCGCCGGCGTGGTTTGACATGTTCGATCTCTTTTCGGCGTTGCGCGGGATGTTCCGGCCTATCGTCGACACCTCGGCCGTGGACCTCATCTTCGAAGAGCCCGCGGGTCTGCCGAGGCTCTACACCGATGATCAGAAGCTCGGGCAGATCCTGCGCAACTTCATTTCCAACTCCCTGAAATTCACCCAGCGCGGCGAAGTACGGGTCTCGGCGCGGCTGGAGTCCGAGGACTCGATTCGCTTTGCGGTGACCGACACCGGCATCGGCATTCCTCAGGAACTCCATGGCGCGCTGTTTGAGGATTTCATTCAGGTCGACTCGCCGCTGCAAAAACGCCTGCGCGGGACGGGGCTGGGCTTGTCCCTGTGCAAACGCTTCGCCGAATTGCTCGGTGGCCACGTGGGCGTGGAGAGCGAGCCGGGTGTCGGCTCGACGTTTTATGTGGTGATCCCGTTGGCACTGGCCCAGGAGCCTGCGGATGAAGCCTGAAACCCGGTTGCTGATCGTTGATGACAACACCGCGACCCGCTACGCCCTGCGTAGACGCATGGAGCGCCAGGGCTTTGTGGTATCGGAAGCCGGCACCGGCACCGAAGGCCTTGCGCTGATCGCCGAGCAGCTTCCCGACGCGCTGATCCTCGACGTCAACCTGCCGGACATGAGCGGCTTCGACATCGTTCGGCAGTTGCGCGCTGCGCCCCGCACGGCGCTGTTGCCGGTGGTTCACGTCTCTGCGGCCTCGATCCAGACCGGCGACATTGTGACCGGCCTTGAAGCCGGTGCGGACGCGTATCTGGTGCACCCGGTCGACCCCGACGTGCTGCTCGCCACCCTGCGCACACTGCTGCGGGTGCGGGATACCGAATACGCGTTGCGTGACAGCGAAGAGCGCTTTCGCGAAATTTTCGCCAACGTCTCGGCGCCGATTGCGGTGATGGACGGCCATCTGAAAGTCCACGAAGCCAACCACGCCTTTGCCCAGTTGCTGGGGCAGGCCGCTGGCGACAATTCGGTGCTGCGCAGCTTCAGCGACGACCAGGGCTCGGCGCTGGACGGGCTGCGTGAAGCACTGGAAGCGGGCGAGCGCTGGATGGGCACGCTGAGCATGCGGGTCAAGGGCGAGCTGCGCGAAACCGAATGGCAGGTGTCGCCGTATCGGGTCAGCGGCATGAGCCTGGTCTTCATCGAAGACGTCACCGAGCACCGCCGCCGCGAACAGTCGCATCTGCAGCAACTGGACTCGGTCAACAGCCGGCTTGCTCACGAAGTCGCCGAGCGCGCGCGGACCGAAGAGCAGTTGCTGCAGGCGCAGAAAATGGACGCCATCGGCAAGCTCACCGGCGGCATCGCCCACGACTTCAACAACCTCTTGACGGGCATCGTCACCGGGCTTGAGCTGATCAAGAAGCGCACCGAAGACGGTCGCACCGGAAAAGTCATGACCTACGCCGACGCTGCACTGGCCTCGGCGAAAAGCGCGTCGGCATTGACCCATCGTCTGCTGGCCTTTGCTCGTCAGCAGCCCCTCGACACCCGCGCTGCGGACGTCAATCAGTACGTGCGCTCCCTTGAAGACCTGCTGGGCCGCACCATCGGCAAAGGCATCTGCCTGACCCTTGAGCTGACGTCGCGCAGCGCCGTGGCAATGGTCGACGCCGGCCAGCTCGAAAGCGCCGTGCTCAATCTGGTGATCAACGCCCGTGACGCGTTGCCAACGGGCGGCAACATCTGGATCAGTACTTTCGAGACCTATTCCCAGGGTCATTCACGGATGGAGGATGGCGCGTACATCGCCCTGACCGTGCGCGATGATGGCGTTGGTATCGAGCATCACCTGATCGACAAAGTGTTCGACCCGTTCTTCACCACCAAGCCCATCGGCCAGGGCACTGGCCTTGGCCTGTCGACGATCTACGGTTTCGCCCGCCAGTCGGGCGGAGACGTGCAGATTCGCAGCGTGGTGGGGCACGGCACCGAGGTCACGCTGCTGCTGCCGGCGGCGGACGATCAGCGCGTCGAGCCGCAGCAGCCCGCAGCCGTCGCCGCGAAGGGGGCAGGGGAGCACGTACTGATCGTCGAAGACACGGCGTCGGTGCGTATGTTCGTCAATGAAGTCCTCACCGATGCCGGTTATCGCTGCACCCCGGTTGCCGATGTCGGCACGGCGCTGTCCTGCCTGGAGCACGACGGCACTATCGACCTGTTGCTCACCGACGTCGGTATGCCGGAAATGAACGGCCGCGAGGTTGCCCAGCGCGGCCGAAGCTGGCGTCCAGACCTGCCGGTGCTGTTCATGACCGGCTACGCCGAGAACGCGCTCAATCGGCAGGACTTTCTGGGCGAACGGATGGACATGATCCTGAAACCCTTCCAGTTGGTGGAATTTCTGTCGAAGGTGAGGGCCATGCTCGACAGCTGATGCGAATGGATGGGTTTTTTCGCGGCAATCAGTCAGTTCGGAGTGTTTGCGCCGTGCGCTTTTTGTTACCGTGTAGGCCATTTCCATCCGTGCCGCTCACCCGCACACCATGCCGACGCCGTTTGCCCAAACGTTGAAGGTTGAAGGAGCCAAACCTTGACCCTCAGCGACGACGGCCTGAAGAGCGCGATCGAGCATTGCGCCCGTGAACCGATTCAGATCCCTGGAAGCATTCAGCCCCAGGGTTTTCTGCTGGTCATCGACGAAGCGGCGTCCACGGTCATTCAGGTCAGCGCCAACGTCAGCGACTGGCTTGGGCTGGACCCGCCGTCATTGATCGGTGCCGCGCTCACCGGCGTCTTCGCCGAGCCTGAGCGCCTGCTCCAGCGCCTGCATGCCTTGCCTGAAGAAGAACAGAACCCGTTCCACATCGGTGAAGTGCGGTTCCTTTCGGGTTCCAGCGCGGGTCAGCCGATGACCATGATGGTCCATCGTCACGATCAGGTCCTGATCGCCGAGTTCGAGCCGGCCGGGGACATGAGTACCGCCTACGGCAACGTGTATCCGCTCATGCGCGGCTTCATCAGCCAGATGAATGAGCTGGAAACCATCGATGCGCTGTGTCAGCGCGCGGCGGACGAGGTCAAGCGCATTACCGGTTTCGGCCGGATCCTGGCCTACCATTTCGACGCGGACGGTAACGGCCTGGTCAGCGCCGAAGTGGCCGAGGACGGCTATGAAAGCATGCTCGGCCTGAGCTTCCCGGCCTCCGACGTGCCGGCCCAGGCCCGGGCGCTGTATCTGGCCAACCGTATTCGTGTCATCGAAGACGCCAACTACCAGGCGTCGGCGCTGATACCGAGCAACAATCCTCTGACCGGCGCGCCGCTGGACCTCACCTTCGCCACCCTGCGCGCCGTGTCGCCCGTGCATTTGCAGTACATGCGCAACATGCAGACGCTGGCGTCGATGTCGATCTCCATCGTGGTGCGCGGGCAGTTGTGGGGCCTGGTGTCCTGTCACCATGCCACGCCCCGGCGGGTCAGTTTCCAGACCCGCACTGCCTGTGAGCTGCTGGGCAGCGTGTTGTCGCTGCAGATCGAGAGCAAGGAAGCCCACGCCGACAACCAGCGCATGCTCAGCCTGCGGCGGCAGATCGTGCAGATGCTGGCGGCCATGGCCGACCTCGACAGCGTGACCGGGGGGCTGCGCTCCATGCCTCAGGTGTTGCTGGATTTTGTGGGCGCGACCGGTGCCGCGGTGATTTCCGGCGCCAGCGTCGATGCCTACGGAGAAACGCCCGACCGTGAGCAGCTTGTAAAACTCTCCGACTGGCTGGGCGACCGCGACCCCCATGGGGTCTTTCGCTCGGACAACGTCAGCCGCGACATTCCCGAACTGCCCGCGCTGGCGGCCTCGGTCAGCGGCGTGCTGGCAACGACGATCTCCGAACTGCATTCCAACTTCATCGTCTGGTTCCGGCCCGAACAGACCCGCGTGGTCAACTGGGCCGGCAAACCGGAGAAAAGTGTCAGTCCGAGCGGTTCGTTGAACCCGCGCAACAGCTTCGCCTTATGGCAGCAGACCATGGGCGGGTTTTCCCGGCCCTGGGACGACATGGACTGCGAAGCAGTGATCGAGCTGCGGGCGGCGGTGCTCGGCATCGTCCTGCGCAAGGCTGAAGAAATGGCCGCACTGGCCGATGAATTGAAGAAATCCAACAAAGAGCTCGAAGCGTTTTCCTACAGCGTGTCCCATGATCTGCGTGCGCCGTTGCGCCACATCGCCGGCTACGCCGAGCTGTTGAGCGACATTGAAGGCAGCAAGTTGTCCGAGCGCGGCGTGCGCTTCCTGGAGAACATCAGTGACTCGGCGCGGTTTGCCGGCACGCTGGTCGACAACCTGCTGAGCTTCTCGCATATGGGCCGTTCGGCGATGCGCTTTTCCGACGTTGACCTGAATGCCATGGTCGAGTCGATTCGCCGGGAAATGCTGCCCGATTACGAAGGCCGCGCGCTGGAGTGGAAGGTTTCCGAGCCGCTGCCCGTGGTCATTGCCGACGCGGCGTTCCTGCACCTGGCGATGCGCAACCTGTTGTCCAACGCGATCAAGTACACGCGCAATCAGGACCCGGCAGTGATCGAGGTGGGCAGTTACGAGGAAGACGGCAAGGTCGTGGTGTATATCCGCGATAACGGCGTCGGCTTCGACATGGCCTATGCCAGCAAGCTGTTCGGTGTGTTCCAGCGCCTGCACCGCATGGAAGAATTCGAAGGCACCGGCATAGGGCTGGCAAGCGTGCGACGGATTGTCGAGCGCCATGACGGCACCGTATGGGCGCACAGCCAGTTGGGCCATGGCGCCACCTTTTACTTTGCGCTGCCAAAGCGCGGTTCGACCGTAACCCTTTGAGTGTCCAAGGAGACGCCCAATGCTTAAGCCCATTCTTCTGGTGGAAGACAATCCCAACGATCTCGAGCTGACCCTTGTCGCTCTTGAGCGTAGCCAGTTGGCCAACGAAGTGATCGTTCTGCGTGACGGTGCCGAAGCGCTTGATTACCTGCTGCGCCGCAACCACCATCACGATCGTGTGGCAGGCAACCCCGCGGTGATGCTGCTGGACCTGAAGCTGCCGAAAGTCGATGGCCTTGAAGTGCTCAAGGTCATCCGCGAAACCGAAGAACTGCGCAGCATTCCCGTGGTCATGCTGACGTCTTCCCGCGAAGAACCCGATTTGAACCGCGCCTACTCGCTGGGTGTGAACGCTTACGTGGTCAAGCCGGTCGAATTCAAGGAATTCGTCTCGGCGATCTCGGATCTTGGCGTGTTCTGGGCCGTATTGAACGAGCCACCACCGGGTTCTCTGCGACTCGTACGCCGTCCGGGCTCATGATTCAGGGCTTTGCGGCACTGCCTGAACGCACGCCGCACGGGCCCTTTTTGGAACAATGACTTTTATCCATGTCGTTATCGCAGCTTAAATTGCTTTTGGTCGAAGACAGTTCGCTCGATGCGGAGCTGATTCTCCTCATCCTCGAAAACAGTGGGCTGAAGGTCGACGCCACGCTGGTCTACAACCACCAGGACGTGGAGCGCGAGTTGCTGGCCGCGCGCTTCGACCTCATTCTCAGCGACTATCTGCTGCCAGGCTCGTCCGGAGCGGATGTGCTCAATAGCGCATTGCGGCTGGCCCCGAAGACGCCTTTCATTTTTCTGTCCGGGATTTTCGGCGAGCAGCATGCCGTCGAGATGATGCGCATGGGCGCCATCGATTACGTGCTCAAGCAGAACATGAAGATGCTGCCCAAGGCGGTGGTGCGCGCGGTGTCGGAAGTGCAGGAGCGGGAGAAGCGCCTGCACGCCGAGAAGACGCTGCAAGTCGCGGAAGTGCGGGCGCATCTGGCGATCGAGGCGGCCGACATGGGGGTCTGGACGTATGACCCGCGCACCGACACGCTGCTGTGGGATGAGCGCTGTAAAACGCTTTACGGCGTAGGCGCCGACACCTCCGTCAGCCTGGCTCTCATGTTTCTGCTCTGCCATCCGCACGACCGCGATCACTTGCACAGCAAGGTCATGGCCGCGCTGACGGTGGATACCTCGTTTCAGATCGAGCACCGCCTGATTACAGATGACGGCGAGGAGCGCTGGGTGTTCTCCAATGGCCGCTCGCTGTTCGAAGACGGTCAGTGCGTGCGCTTTACCGGCGTCATGCAGGACATCACCGAACGCAAAAATGCGACCCAGGCGCTGCACCAGCTCAACGAAATCCTGGGCGAACGCGTCGTCCAGCGAACCCGCGAGCGCGACCGCACCTGGGAGCTGTCCCGGGAGCTGCTTGGCGTGCTGCATTTCGACATGACACCCATCGCCCTCAACCCGGCGTGGGAGGCAACGCTGGGCTGGAGTCGGGATGAGGTGGGACGCCAGCGTTTAAGCGAGCTGATTCACCCGGAGGATCTGGAGGCCACGTTGCGCGAAACCGCCAGCGTCGCCGAAGGCCATGTCTCGACGCGTTTCGTCAATCGCATGCGCCATACCGATGGCGGATTTCGCTGGTTGTCCTGGACCATCGTGCCGGACGACGGCCTGATGTACGCCGCGGTCCGCGACATTACCGGCGAGCGGGCGGTGGTGGACGAACTGGCGGCGACCAACAAGCGTCTGCGCGACCAGATCAAGGAACGTGAGCGCGTCGAGGCCGCCCTGCAGCAGATGCAGCGGCTCGAGGTAGTGGGCCAGTTGACCGCCGGCGTCGCTCACGACTTCAACAACTTGCTGACGGTGATCCTGACCAGCGCGAATTTCCTCAGCCGGGATCTGGAAAAAGGCGTGTTCACCAAGTCGCCGCAGCGCCTGCAGAACATCCGCGAAGCGGGCGAGCGGGGCGCCAAGCTCACCAGTCAGTTGCTGTCGTTCTCCCGTCGCCAGCGTCTTGAGCCCGTTGCGCTGAACCTCAACGACACGATTGATGGCATGCGCGAACTGCTGGGTCGAGCGTTGGGCGGCAGCGTCTGGGTGGAAACTGAACTGGCGGATGACCTGTGGAGTGCGCTGGTCGACCCGACGCAGACCGAGATGATCATCCTCAACCTGGCGATCAATGCCCGGGACGCCATGCCCCAGGGCGGGGAACTGCGCTTGAGCACCTGGAACGAGATGGTCTATCGCTTGCCGCAGCGTCCCGAAGATCCGGAGCCCGGCGCGTACGTGGTGTTGTCGGTGAGTGACTCCGGTTGCGGCATGAGTGCGGAAGTGCTGGCCAAGGCCTTCGAACCCTTCTTCACCACCAAGGCGGTGGGCAAGGGCTCGGGGCTGGGCCTGGCGCAGGTGTTCGGCTTTGCCAAACAGTCGGGCGGCGGCGTGAGCATCGACACCGCCGAAAACGCCGGCACCACGCTGCGGGTGTACCTGCCCAGTGTGGCGCGCACGGCGGTCCCGGTGGTCAGCGCCTCCGACATGCCCGGCCGCGCCGATGCGGACACCCAGCACCGCACGATTCTGCTGGTTGACGACGACCCGGACGTACGCTCGGTGACGGCGATGATGCTGGTCTCGCTGGGGTATTCGGTGGTCGAAGCGGACAGCGGCGACGAAGCGCTGAAGAAGCTCGACCCCGGCATCGAACTGCTGCTGACCGACTTCGCCATGCCTAACATGACCGGTGGCGAACTCGCGGAAATCGTCCGCCGCGATCACCCGCAGCTTCCGATCATGTTCATCACCGGCTTCGCCGACATCGACATCCTCGACGTCGACCCGAAGCTGATCGTGCAGAAGCCGTACAAGGAAGAAGAACTGGCGAACAAACTGGCGCATGTTTTGATGATGGCGTCAGTCCAGAATTCTGCGGGCTGAAGCCGCTCCTACCGGGATTGCACTCATCTGCACGGCCTGCGACGGGCTCCCATTGTAGGGCCGGCCTTAGCCGGGAAGGCGTCGGATGTCACACCGCGAAATGGTTGGTGTACGCACTGGCCTCTTCCCGGCGGAAGCCGGTCCTGCTCCAGATCGGGCACACCCGCACGGCTCGTGGTCCTGGCGGGATTTTGGGTACGCCGCCATTCCCTGTGGGAGCGAGCTTGCTCGCGAAGGGGCCATAACATGCCGCTGAACACCCATCGGCTGAAACATTCATCGGCTGAAACATCCCTCAATCATCCCGCGTCAGCACTTCCAGCAATTCAATTTCAAACACGAGATTCGAATGGGGTTTGATGTGCGCGCCCATCGAACGCTCGCCGTACGCCAGCGCCGCAGGCACCCGCAACGTGCGTTTGCCGCCGACCTTCATGCCCATCAGTCCGATGTCCCAGCCCTTGATCACCCGCCCGGTGCCGATGACGCACTGAAACGGCTTGCCGCGCCCCCATGAGGAATCAAACACGGTGCCGTCTTCCAGGGTGCCGGTGTATTGCGTGGTGATCAGCGCGCCTTTGACGACGGCCTTGCCGGTGCCTTCCTGCAGATCGATGATGCTTAGTTCTTCAGTCATGTTCCGGTTTCCACAGCGAGATGGCGGGAGATGCTAGTCAGCCAATCGCTCACAGGCAATGCTCCACGCCAATCCCACGCAAAAAAACGGCGCGCCCCTCACAGGGTCGCGCCGTTTTTCGTGGCTCTGAGGAGTCAGGTCTGACGGATCGGACCTGACGAATCAGGCCCCCTCATCACGCGATGACGTCAGTGCTCCACTCGCCATTCACCAGGCGCTTGAGGCCCAGCGGGTTGGCGTTTTGCAGCGCCGCCGGCAGCAGGCTGTCCGGGTAGTTCTGGTAGCAGACCGGGCGCAGGAAACGATCGATCGCCAAGGTGCCTACCGACGTACCGCGCGCATCGGAGGTCGCCGGGTAAGGACCGCCGTGAACCATGGCATCGGACACTTCAACACCGGTTGGGTAGCCGTTGACCAGGATGCGGCCGACTTTCTCTTCCAGCACCGGCACTAGCCACTGGTACTTCTGCAGGTCGGCGGTTTCGCCGATCAGCGTGGCGGTCAACTGGCCGCGCAGGGCCAGCAGTGCGGCTTTCAGTTCCGCGTCGTCCGCCACTTCGATCAGCAGCGTGGTCGGGCCGAATACTTCTTCCTGCAGCAATTCGTCGCCGTTCAGCAACATGCTGACGTCAGCCTTGAACAGCTGAGCCTGGGCCTGCTTGCCTTCCTGCGGCTTGCCGGCCAGGTGCGTGACGCTCTTGTGCGCCAGTAGCTTCTCGACGCCTTTGCTGTAGCTGCGCAGGCCGCCTTCGTTGAGCATGGTCTGGGGTGGCTGACCGCCCATGTGCTCGGTCAGTTGCTCGGTGAACGCGGTCAGGGCAGGGGAACGAATGCCGATCACCACGCCCGGGTTGGTGCAGAACTGGCCTGCGCCCATGACCACGGAAGCGGCGAGTTCGCCAGCGATGGCAGTGCCGCGAGCCGTCAGCGCGCCGGGCAGCAGGACCACCGGGTTGATGCTCGACATTTCGGCGAACACCGGAATCGGCTGCGGACGCTCGGACGCCAGTTTGCACAGGGCGTTACCGCCATGCAGCGAACCGGTGAAACCCACGGCCTGAATGGCCGGGTGCTTGACCAGGCCTTCGCCGACGCCGCTGCCGAAGATCATGTTGAACACGCCCTTTGGCATGCCGGTCTTTTCGGCGGCGCGAACGATGGCGTTACCCACCAGATCAGCCGTCGCCATGTGGCCGCTGTGGGCTTTCACCACAACCGGGCAACCGGCGGCGAGTGCCGAAGCGGTGTCGCCACCAGCGGTGGAGAACGCCAGCGGGAAGTTACTGGCGCCGAACACGGCCACCGGGCCCACGCCGATGCGCTGCTGGCGCAGGTCGACGCGTGGCAGCGGCTTGCGATCCGGCAGCGCTTGGTCGATACGCGCGCCAAGGAAGTCGCCGCGACGCAGGACTTTGGCGAACAGGCGCATCTGGCCGGAGGTACGGCCACGCTCGCCCTGGATACGACCGGCCGGCAGCGCGGTTTCCTGGCAAACGAGGGCCACGAAATCGTCGCCCAGGGCGTCGAGTTCGTCAGCAATGGCATCAAGGAACTCGGCACGGCGGGCCGGGCTCAACTGGCGGAATTCAAGGAAGGCGTCTTTGGCGGCCGAGGCAGCGGCGTCGATTTCTGCGTCGGTGGCCTGATGGAAAGCGTAAGGCAGTGCTTCGCCAGTGGTGGCGTCGAGGCTTTTATGGCGTGCTTCGCCGAGGCCACTGCGGGCGCCGCCGATGAAGTTCTGACCGAGAACGGTAGGCATCTGCTTCTCCTGTTATTTTTGGGGCGAATCGATCAGGCGTTTAGCCTGATGGAGGAATTCGAAATCGTATGAAGCGTAGCGGCGACGAGCTCAGGGCTCATCGCAAAGTCGACAGTCATCATACAACTGCATTTTTTCAGCCGCAAGGCGCGCAGCCGTAAGGGGGCTGAGCAACGCCCGGCCATCAAAATAGCCGGGCGTTGAGCGGTGATCAACGTTCGTCAGGCAGTCATACCCGATCAATAATTCGATCAGGCGTTCGGCTCGTCCGTGTTGATGTACTCAGGCACCTTGGCCAGCGGCAGGCGACGGGCTTGCTCGATGCTGATGCCGGGGCGTTCCGGCAGGGGCTCGAGCTTCTGCGGCTGGCCGGTGGTCAGCGCGCGTTCGATGGCCTCGACCACCCGCACGTCGCGCCAGCCTTCGTCGCCGTCCGGCTCAGGTTCGCGGTCCTGCAGGATGCAGTCGGAGAAGTACTGGGTCTCGCCGCCGAACTGGTCGACCACCGGGTGGGTGTGCTCGGTGGTCTGGCCGTCGATGATCGCCCGGTAACCGATCGCCACGCCTTCGCCGAAACCGAAGCAGGGCGAGGCTTCAAACTCACCTTTGGTGCCGATCAGCTGGAAACGCTCGGTGGACGGCAGGCTGTAACTCACGGTGAAGGTGGCCAGGCGCTCTTCGGCAAAGCGCAGCGTCACGTTGACCGTGTCAAACGTATTGATTTCACGGCCCGGGGTCTTGATGCCGACGGCGTGAACCTCAATCGGTTCGGCGGCAAACAGGTTGCGCACGGCGTTGATCGGGTACGGACCCATGTCGGCCACGGGACCGGCGTCGAAGCCGCTCTGCATGCGGTGGTTGGCCGGGTCGGTGGTCTGGGCGAAGGTCGCGGTGAACAGGCGCAGATCGCCAAGGTCGCCGGCGCGCACGCGGTGGACCATTTCGACGGTGCCGGGCTCGAAGTGCAGGCGGTAGGCGACCATCAGTTTGGCGCCGGAGCGCTTGGCGGCTTCGGCGATGGCCAGGCAGTCTTCTTCGTTGGCGGCCATGGGCTTTTCGAGCAGCACGTGGACGCCGGCTTCGAGTGCCGGAACGGCGAATTCGCGGTGGCGGAAGTTGGGGGTTGCCAGGTAGATGGCGTCGATTTCGCCGGAGTTGAGCAGGGTGTCGAATTCGTCGTAGTGGTAGCTTTTGAGGTCGTAGAGTGCCGCGAGTTGGTCGGCCTTGACGGGGTCGCCGGTGACGAGGGCGGTCATGACGGAGTTGTCGGTTTGTTCGAGTCCCGGCATGAATGCGCCTTGGGAGATCCAGCCTCCAGCGACCACTGCGTAGCGGATTTTGCCGTTTGCGTCTGGCATGTATAAGCCTCCATTTCTCAGCGGACGGTGTGTCCGGCAGCTCTGTAGTCGGCAGGTTCCGGGGTTAGAAGTTCAATCCAATCGTTGGTCGCTTTTCAAGATCTAGATCTAGATCAAGATCAAGAGCGTCTGCCTGGTGGCAGACATTTCGCCTTCGGCGAGTTACTTGGAAAAGCACCCCAAGTAACCAAGGGTGCTTGCTCCTGGTTGGGCCCCTCCTGCGTCGGGGTTCCTTCACTCCGGTCTCGCTCCGTGGGCCCGCGCCGAACGGGCATCCATGCCCTGACGGCGCTCTCGCCGCATCCATGCGGCTCGGCCCACTGCGCGAGACCTGCGTTCAGCCTGCACCCAAGTCGCGATTGTCGTCGTCTGAGCGTTATGTGTATGAAGATCAAGATCAATAGCTTACCGGCTGACGCCGGTCCCACAGGGTGTACGCGGTCTGCTGTTAGTGGGACCGGCTTTAGCCGGGAAGCCTTTGATCTTGATCGTGCCCACGCTCTGCGTGGGAATGCATCCCATGACGCTCCGCGTCACCGGTCTCACTGATGCAACGCGCGCTGTTAGTGGGACCGGCTTCAGCCGGGAAGAGGCCGGTGTGAGCACCCTCAACTTCCCTGATCAACCAAACCCCATCAACAGGTCCCGCAACCGATCCAGCGCCGGGTCGATGTCGAGGAGGTCAATCGCACCAAAGCCCAGCATCAGCCCAGCGCGGGGTGGTGCGTCGATGTAGAAACCGTGGAGGGGGTAGATGCCCAGGGCCATATCCCGAGCGCGGTCGACCAGGATGTGCAGGTCGATCGCCGGCAGCAGCGAGGGCTTGAGCATGACCGCCATGTGAAACCCCGCCGTGCACGGGATGGTTTCCAGCCAGGGCGCCAGGTCGCCGGCGATGCGTGACAGGATGCGTTCGCGGCGCCCGGCGTAGGTGCTGTGGCAGCGGCGGATGTGCTTGTTGAGCAGGCCTTCGCTGATGAATTTGCTCAGCGCCCATTGCGGCAGGGTCGAGGTGTGCCAGTCGGTCAGTTGCTTGGCTTTGATCACCGCTTCGAGGATTGCCGCCGGCAGCACGGCGTACCCCAGGCGCAGTTCCGGCAGCAGGGTTTTCGAGAAGGTGCCGACGTAGGCGACGACGCCGTGCTCGTCCATGCTTTGCAGCGAGTCAGTGGGACGGCCTTCGTAGCGGAATTCGCTGTCGTAGTCGTCTTCGATGATGATCGCGCCGATGCGCCGGGCCTTCTCCAGCAGGGCGTGGCGGCGCGCGAGGCTCATGGGCATGCCCAGCGGCATCTGGTGGGACGGAGTGACGTAGATGGCGCAGACGTTGTCCGGGATTTCATCAACGATGATGCCTTCGCTGTCGACCGGCACACCGGCCACCTCGGCCCCTTGAGCGGCAAACAGCAGGCGCGCGGGTGTGTAGCCGGGGTCTTCCACGGCCACGCGGCTGCCAGGTTCGATCAGCACGCGGGCGATCAGGTCCAGTGCCTGTTGCGCGCCATTGCACACCACCACGTCATCGGCCCCGCAGCGGACGCCGCGGGCAAAGGCGATGTGCCCGGCAATGGCGGCGCGCAGGGCAGGCAGGCCTTCGGGCTGGCTGTAGAAGCCGCGTTCGGTGGACATCTGCCGCACTGCGTGGTGCACGCAGCGCCGCCATTCGTCATGGGGGAACTGGGTTTTCGCCGTCGCGCCGCCGAGAAAATCGTAGCGCAGGGTGCCCGCGCGGGTCGGGTGGCGCAGGGGCAGGGAGATGCGCTCCCATTTCGCCACGATGTGGGCGCTGGCCAGTTGGGAAGGCGCCGGCCGAGGCGGGCTGTAAGCGCTCAAGGCGTTGACGAACGTACCGCTGCCGACCTTGCCGACGAGGTAGTTTTCGTAGGTCAGTCGGCTGTAGGTGTCGGAAATGGTTTTGCGCGACAACCCCAGCTGCGCCGCCAGCAGGCGACTGGGCGGTAATTGAACACCCGCTGCCAGCCGGCCGGACACGATACTGTCGCGCAGCTGTTCATAGACTTGATGGGCGAGGTCCTTGCGGCCCTCGATAACGATGTGTAATTCCACGCAAACCCCTGAACAGCGCCGGCAGTGCGGATGCACACCGGTGGATTTTAGCCAGTGCAGCCGCGCGCGTCACAGCAACCGATGCAACGTTTACGCACCAAGGTGCTCTTAGAGTTAGGCATAAACCTGACACGCACAGGCAGGACGGTCCGGACAGCGCTCGCAGAGCCCTGGGCCGCCGCTCCCATCCACTTGAAGATGGAACCCCGAACACATGACCACCCCGGACAAGCAGTACGTGGAATGGCTGGTTGAGCAATCGATGCTCAACGCCGCAAAGCAACGCGCAAAGCTGTATGGCGGCCAGGGCCGTCTCTGGCAGCGGCCTTACGCCCAGGCCCGTCCACGGGACGCTTCGGCCATCGGCTCGGTCTGGTTCACCGCCTACCCGGCGTCGATCATCACCCGCGATGGCAGCTCGGTGCTCGAAGCGCTGGGCGATGAGCAGCTCTGGCACGCGCTGTCGGAAATCGGCATCCAGGGCATTCACAACGGCCCGTTGAAAGCCTCCGGCGGTTTGAAAGGCCGCGAGCGCACCCCAAGCATCGACGGCAACTTCGACCGCATCAGCTTCGAGGTGGATTCGTCCCTGGGCACCGACGCTCAGTTTCTCAACCTCAGCCGCATCGCCGCCGCCCACAACGCGATTGTCGTCGATGACGTGATCCCGTCCCACACCGGCAAGGGCGCGGACTTCCGCCTGGCCGAGATGGCCTACGAAGAGTACCCGGGCCTCTACCACATGGTGGAGATCAAGGAAGAAGACTGGTCGCTGCTGCCGGAAGTCCCGGCCGGCCGCGACGCCGTCAACCTGCAGCCTGCTACCGTCGATGCGCTGCGCGACAAGCATTACATCGTCGGCCAGTTGCAGCGGGTGATCTTCTTCGAACCCGGCGTCAAGGAGACCGACTGGAGCGCCACGCCCGTTGTCACCGGCGTCGACGGCAAAGACCGTCGCTGGGTCTATCTGCATTACTTCAAAGAAGGCCAGCCGTCGCTGAACTGGCTGGACCCGAGCTTTGCCGCGCAGCAGATGATCATCGGCGACGCCTTGCACGCCATTGACGTAATGGGCGCGCGAGTCTTGCGTCTGGACGCCAACGGCTTCCTCGGCGTCGAGCGCAAGGCCGACGGCACGGCGTGGTCCGAGAGCCACCCGCTGTCGATCACCGGCAACCAGTTGCTCGCCGGCGCGATTCGCAAGGCCGGTGGTTTCAGCTTCCAGGAGCTGAACCTGACCATCGACGACATTGCGGCGATGTCCCACGGCGGCGCCGATCTGTCCTACGACTTCATCACCCGTCCGGCGTATCAGCACGCGCTGTTGACCGGCCGTACGGAGTTCCTGCGGCTGATGCTGCGTCAGGTGCATGAGTTCGGCATCGACCCTGCGTCGCTGATTCACGCGCTTCAGAACCACGATGAACTGACCCTGGAGCTGGTGCATTTCTGGACGCTGCATGCCCACGATCAGTACCTGTATCAGGGCCAGACGTTCCCGGGCAACATCCTGCGCGAGCACATCCGCGAGGAGATGTACGAGCGTCTGGCCGGGGAGCACGCACCGTACAACTTGAAGTTCGTCACCAACGGCGTGTCTTGCACCACCGCAAGCATCATCACCGCAGCGCTGGGCATTCGCGAGCTGGACAGCATGACCGCCGCCGACATCGACAAGATCCAGCACATTCATTTGCTGCTGGTGATGTTCAACGCCATGCAGCCGGGCGTGTTCGCGCTGTCGGGCTGGGACTTGGTGGGCGCGTTGCCGCTGCCGGCCGAGCAGGTAGAGCACCTGATGGGTGACGGCGATACACGCTGGATCCATCGCGGTGGCTATGACCTGGTCGACATGGACCCGGACTGCGAGATCTCGGAGGGCGGCATGCCACGGGCTCGCGCGCTCTACGGCAGCCTCGTCGAGCAGTTGAAGCGGCCGGATTCGTTCGCCTCGCAGCTGAAGAAACTGCTGGCCGTACGCCGCGCCTACGACATCGCTGCCAGCCGGCAGATTCTGATTCCGGATGTCGAACACCCGGGGCTGCTGATCATGGTTCACGAACTGCCAGCCGGAAAGGGCACGCAGATCACCGCGCTGAACTTCAGCGCGGAGGCCATCGTCGAGACCCTGCACCTGCCGGGCATTGCACCGGGGCCGGTGGTGGACATCATCAACGAGCGGGTCGAAGGCGACCTGACCGAGGAGGGGGATTTCACCATTACGCTGGACGCCTATGAAGGCCTGGCGCTGCGCGTGGTGAGCATGGCGGCACCGATGATGTAAACGGGCCTTGCTTAGTGGGACCGGCTTCAGCCGGGAAAGCGTCAGTCGCCACACCGCGGAAGTGAGGGTGTACGGACTGGCCTCTTCCCGGCTGAAGCCGGTCCCACTGAATGCACGCGCCGTTATGAGTGGGACCGGCTTCAGCCGGGAAAGCGTCAGTCGTCACACCGCTGAAGTGAGGGTGTACGGGCTGGCCTCTTCCCGGCTACAGCCGGTCCTGCGAGGGAATGCGTGCAGTGAGGGATCACTTTTTTTCACCGTCTGCCGTTCGCGCAGACCCGTTCAGGTCGTTTTCTGTGTCAGTTGCTCAATCCGTTCGTGCCCCTGTCTTCGTTCACCTGTGGAGTTATCGCCTGACGTTCCTGCTGTCCGGGATGTCCTTGGGCGCGTGGGCGCCGCTGGTGCCTTTCGCCCGTGATCGCGCCGGGCTTGAGGAAGCTCAGCTCGGCCTGCTGCTGTTGTGCTTTGGCCTCGGCTCGATGCTGGCGATGCCGTTGGCGGGCATGCTCACCACGCGCAAGGGCTGCCGCTTTGTCTCGCTGATCGGCGGCGCATTGATCTGCTGCATGCTGCCGTTGCTCGCTACGCTGTCCTCCCTGCCGGCGCTGGCAGTAGCGCTGGCCGTGTTTGGCGCGGGGCTGGGCAGCATCGATGTGGCGATGAACGTGCAGGGCCTGATGGTCGAGCGCGATCACGGGCGGCCGATGATGTCGGGGTTCCACGGGCTGTTCAGCCTCGGCGGCATCAGCAGTGCGCTGTTGATGACCTTGCTACTGTGGCTGGGCGCGTCGCCGTTACTGGCGGTGGCCGTGGTGGTGGCGTTGATCGCCGGGATGTTGCTCTGGCACGCGCGCTACCTAGTGCCCCATGGCGCGGACGACCCATCAGCGCCGTTCGCTCGGCCGACCACCAAAGTGCTGATCGTCGGGATTCTCTGTTTCATCGCGCTGCTGGTGGAGGGCGCAATGCTGGACTGGAGCGCGGTCTTCCTCAACCGCATGCACCAGATTGATGTGTCGGTGGCCGGCGGCGCGTACGCGGTGTTTTCACTGGCGATGGCAGCCGGGCGTTTTTCCGGGGACTGGTTAAGGAACCGCTTCGGCGCGGTGAACCTGCTGATCGGCGGCGGCCTGCTGGTGATGGTCGGGTTTGCCATGGCCATCCTGCTGGATCCGTGGCCGCTGTTCCTATTGGGCTTCGCGCTGATCGGGCTGGGGTTGTCCAACACGTTTCCGGTGTATTGCTCGGTGGTCGGTGCGCAGACCAAAATGCCAGCGGGGCTGGCGATCGCGGTGATTACCGGGATTGGATATTGCGGGATTCTGCTGGGTCCCGCGTTGATTGGTTTTGCTGCCCACGTGATTGGCTTGCGCGAGGCATTGCTGTGCGTGGGTGCGTTGATGCTGGCGCAGGTGCTGACGGCACGGCGGATGGCGAAGGGCTGAGGAAAGCCATCAACTTTGCGGTGTGGCATCTGACGCTTTCCCGGCTGAAGCCGGTCCTACGAAAATCGCGTGCCCAGCCGTCCAGCCATCCAGCCATCCAGCAAATCTTCAACCCACTGGCGCCTCTGGTAGACTTCGGCGCCTTGAAACTCAGGGGCTTCCCATGACCGACCCGATTCGTCTTACCCAATACAGCCACGGCGCCGGCTGCGGCTGCAAGATCTCGCCCAAGGTGCTGGAAACCATCCTCGCCGGCAGCGGCGCGCAGAACCTCGACCCGCGCCTGTGGGTCGGCAATGCCTCCCGCGATGATGCAGCGGTCTATGCCATCGACGACGAAAAGGGCGTCGTCTCCACCACCGATTTCTTCATGCCCATCGTCGACGACCCGTTCGACTTCGGCCGCATCGCCGCCACCAACGCCATCAGCGACATCTACGCCATGGGCGGCGATCCGTTGATGGCCATCGCCATTCTGGGCTGGCCGGTCAACGTGCTGGCCCCGGAAATCGCCCGCGAAGTCATCCGCGGCGGGCGTGCGGTGTGCGATGCAGCGGGCATCCCTCTGGCCGGAGGTCACTCCATCGACGCGCCCGAGCCGATCTTCGGCCTGGCCGTCACCGGGCTGGTGGAAAAGCGCTTCATGAAGCGCAACGACACCGCCACCGTGGGCTGCAAGCTGTTCCTGACCAAGCCCCTGGGCATCGGCATTCTCACCACCGCCGAGAAAAAAGGCCTGCTGCGCGATGAAGACATCGGCCTGGCCCGTGACGTGATGTGCACACTGAACAAGCCCGGCAGCCGTTTCTCCCGACTGGCCGGCGTCACTGCAATGACCGACGTCACCGGCTTCGGCTTGCTCGGCCATCTGGTTGAAATGGCCGATGGCAGTCAGGTCACCGCGCGGTTGAGCGCCGCCGCCGTGCCGCGTCTGGGCAGTGTGGATTTCTACATCGAGCAGGATTGCATCCCCGGCGGCACCCACCGCAACCACGACAGCTATGGCGAGCGCATCGGCGCGTTGACCGAGGCGCAGAAGTTGTTGCTGTGCGACCCGCAAACCAGCGGCGGCCTGCTGATTGCCGTTGAGCCCGCCGAAGAAGCGGCGTTCCTGGCCATGGCCGACGAACTGGGCCTGAGCCTTGCGCCGATTGGCGAGCTGGTGGAGCGACAGCCACTCGCGGTCGAGGTGTTCTGATGCGCGACAACAGCGCCGACCTGCGCGAGATTTTCCTCAACGACGTGCCGATGATGGACGTGCGTGCGCCGGTCGAGTTCACCAAAGGCGCGTTCCCCGGGGTGATCAATCTGCCGCTGATGAACGATGTCGAGCGGCAAAAGGTCGGCACCAGCTACAAACAGGACGGGCAGCAGGCCGCCATCGAACTGGGCCACAAATTAGTGTCAGGCGACTTGAAAGAGGCGCGGATCGAGGCATGGGCGAGTTTTGCCCGCAACCATCCCGACGGTTTTTTGTATTGCCTTCGCGGCGGCTTGCGTTCGCAGATCACCCAGCAGTGGCTCAAGAGCGAAGCGGGCATCGAGTACCCCCGGATCATCGGTGGCTACAAGGCGATGCGCAGCTTTTTGATTGAGGTGACCGAGCAGGCCGTGGCCGAGTGCGAGTTCGTGGTGATCGGCGGCCTGACTGGCAGCGGCAAGACCGAGGTGCTGCAGGCGCTCGACAACGGGCTGGATCTGGAAGGGCATGCCAATCATCGCGGCTCGAGCTTCGGCAAACATGCCACGCCGCAGCCGGGGCAGATTGATTTCGAGAATCTGCTGGCCGTGGACATTCTGAAGAAGCGCGCCCGGAACCTGAATCAGTTCGTGGTCGAGGATGAAGGGCGGATCGTGGGCAGTCGTGCGGTGCCGCTTGAGTTGTACCGGACGATGCAGGACGCGCCGCTGGTGTGGCTGGAGGACAGTTTCGAGAGTCGCGTCGAGCGGATTCTGAAGGATTATGTGACCGATCTGTGTGCGGAGTTCATCGCCGTGCAGGGTGTCGAGACGGGCTTCGCGGCGTACGCCGA
The DNA here is from genome assembly GCF_041060445.1 of Pseudomonas sp. W2-17. NCBI lineage: Bacteria > Pseudomonadati > Pseudomonadota > Gammaproteobacteria > Pseudomonadales > Pseudomonadaceae > Pseudomonas > Pseudomonas sp. W2-17. The sequence goes on from NZ_JAUFNS010000009.1 coordinate 117,449, forward strand.
GCGGTTGAAGCAAAGCCTGTCGAGCATCGTTCGGCGGTTGGGCGGTGAGCGTTATCAGCGGCTGGCGGCGATCATGGACAGTGCCTTGGCCGAGCAGGCGCGCAGCGGGGGAGTGGATCAGCATCGGGGCTGGATCAGCGGGATGTTGAGCGAGTATTACGATCCGATGTATGCGTTTCAGCGGGACAGCAAGAACCCCAGGATCGAGTTTGCCGGAGATCAGAGGGCTGTTGTCGAGTATCTGAAACAGCGGAAACTGAACTGCCGCGGTTGAAGATCAAGATCAAGAGCGTCTGCCTGGGGGCAGACGTTTCGCCTTCGGCGAGTTACTTGATAAAGCCCCAAGTAACCAAGGGCTTGTGCTCCTGGTTGGGCCCCTCGTTCCTCGGGGTTCCCTCACTCCGGTCCCGCTCCGTGGGCCCGCGCCGAACGGACATCCATGTCCTGACGGCGCTCTCGCCGCATCCATGCGGCTCGGCCCACTCCGCGAGACCTGCGTTCAGCCTGCACCCAAGTCGCGATTGGCGGTGTCTGGGCGTTATGTGTATGAAGATCAAGATCAAAAGCTTCCCGGCTGAAGCCGGTCCTACAGTCGGAGCCAATCCCACTGGATGCATGCGGTGCTGTTAGTGGGACCGGCTTTAGCCGGGAAGAGGCCAGCCCAAGCGCCACCAATTTTGCTCATCTCACGCCCATCCTGTGGGAGCGAGCTTGCTCGCGAATGCTTTATCTCGCACACCTGATATTCGGTGGATGTACCAACCCCTTCGTGAGCAAGCTCACTCCCACAAGTCCTTAGCGACTGATCTGCCCTTGATCTGCTCTTGATCTTGATCTTCTTCCGCAATGGGTCAAACACCACAAAACGCGACTTTGGTGCAGGCCGAACGCAGACGACGCGGAGTGGGTCGAGCGGCATGGATGCCGCGAGAGCGCCGTCAGGACATGGATGTCCGTTCGGCGCGGGCCCACGGAGCGTCGTCGGAGTGAGGGTATTCCGACGAAGGAGGAACCCAACCAAGAGCAGGCACCTTTGGTTACTTGGGGTGCTTTTCCAAGTAACTCGCCGAAGGCGAAATGCTCTGCCGTTAGGCAGAGCCGCTGTAGATTTTGATCTTAATCCTGGCGTTACAACAAAGCGGCGCCGACCAGGCCACTCAGGACCCCGACCAGCATGGTCAGCACCCCAACGGTCACCAGCACCTTGGCGTCGAAAGACTTACGCAGCATCAACAGCGACGGCAGGCTCACGCTCGGCATGGTCATCAGCAACGCCACCGCCGGCGCAGTGCCGAGGCCCAACGTCAGCAGCGTTTGCACGATCGGGATTTCGGCGGCGGTCGGGATCACAAACAACGTGCCGACAATCGCCAACGGCACCAGCCACAACAGGCTGTTGCCCATTGCGCCGTCAACGTGAGGGAACAGCCAGACCCGCGCGGCGCCCAGAATCAGCACGGCGATGACGTAGATCGGGATGGTGGTCCAGAACAACTGCCAAATCGTCTTGCCCCAACGCACCAGCAGGCTGCCTTCCTCCGGCGTCTCGGCATTGGCCACGGCTTCCAGCGCCTGCTCAGGCACGGCTTCCGGGCGCGAGATGCGCTGCGCCACCAGCGAAACACCGATCACCAGCACCAGGCCCGCCACCAGCCGCAGCGCGGTGAAGCCCCAGCCCAGCACGAAGCCCATGAACACCAGCGTGGCCGGGTTGAGCACCGGGTTGGCGATCCAGAAGGCCAGCGCCGCGCCCACCGACACGTTCTGCTTGCGCAAGCCTGCAGCCACCGGCGCCGCGCAGCAGCTGCACATCATGCCGGGCAGGGCGAACAGGCCGCCGCGAAGGGTGGAGCCGAGTCCGGCGCGGCCGAACAGTTTCAGCAGCCAGTCACGGGGAATCAGCACCTGCAACAGCGAACCGAGGATCACTGCCAGCACGGCGGCTTTCCAGATCGCCAGGAAGTAGACCTGCGCATAGGCCAGAGCGGCAGCCCACGGCGTGGCCGGGTTGTCGTTGATGATCGAGCCGCCGATGTTATGGGTGTCGGCCGCGATGAAGGATTTCAGGTAATACGGCGACCACTTGACGTAGTACAAGCCGATGGCAGCCACCAGCAGGAACGCCAGGGGTTTCCACCAGAACGACCAGCCGCGGCGTTCGGAGGTGAGCGGAAGGGCAGTCATGACAGGCACCAGAGCAGGAAATCGAGGGGGCGCGATGATACGCCGTGGCCGGGCATTATAGTAGGTGTCGCAAGGTGTGTCGGCTCACGCCCGTTTGCCGAAATCCAGCCCGGAAGCGCGCAGTAGCTCCTGGGTGTAGGGCTGCCGCGGGTGGCTGAAGATCTCCCGCGCCGCGCCTTGCTCGACCACTTTGCCGTCCTTGATCACGAGCACGTCATGGGCCAAGGCGTGAACCACCGCCAGGTCATGGCTGATGAACAGATAACTGAGGCCGTGACGGATCTGCAAATCCCGCAGCAGCGCGATGATCTGCTTTTGCACCGTGCGGTCCAGCGCCGAGGTGGGTTCGTCGAGCAGAATCAGCTCCGGCTCCAGCACCAGCGCCCGGGCGATGGCCACGCGCTGGCGCTGCCCACCGGAGAATTCGTGGGGGTAACGGTGACGGCTGTCCGGGTCCAGGCCGACTTCGCCGAGCACGCGGATGACGGTCTGCTCACGCTGGGCCGGGGTGCCGATGGCGTGGGTCAGCAGCCCTTCGGCGATGATCTGCTGGACGGTCATGCGCGGGCTGAGGCTGCCGAACGGGTCCTGAAACACCACTTGGATGCGCTTGCGCAACGGCCGCATCAACTGTTGGCTGCGTAGGCTCAGCTCCTTGTTGGCGAAGCGGATGCTCCCTTCGGAATCGATCAGCCGCAGAATCGCCTGGCCCAGGGTCGATTTGCCCGAGCCGGACTCGCCGACGATGCCGAGGGTCTGGCCTTTCAACAGTTCGAAACTCACCCCGTCCACCGCCTTGATGTACTGCCGCTCGCGCCGCAGCAGGGGTTTGGGCAGGGGAAACCAGACCTTCAGCGCGTCTACCGACAGCAGCGTCTGGGTGTGCTCGCCGGGCACCGGTTCGCCGTCGGGTTCGGCGTTGATCAGCAGGCGGCTGTAGGGATGTTGCGGATTGGCGAACAGCGTCTGGCAGTCAGCCTGTTCGACGATCTCGCCCGCGCGCATCACGCAGACCCGCTGGGCGACGCGCCGCACCAGATTAAGGTCATGGCTGATCAGCAGCAGCGACATGCCCAGCCGCTGTTGCAGGGATTTGAGCAGTTCGAGAATCTTCAGCTGCACCGTGACGTCCAGCGCCGTGGTCGGTTCGTCGGCGATCAGCAGTTCAGGTTCGTTGGCCAGGGCCATGGCGATCATCACCCGCTGACGCTGTCCGCCGGACAGTTGATGGGGCAGGGCCTTGAGCCGTTGTGGCGGGTTCTGAATTCCCACCAGCCCGAGTAATTCCAGGGTGCGCTCGCGGGCGGCCTTGCCCTTGAGGCCCTTGTGCATGGCGAGGATTTCGCCGATCTGTTTCTCGACGGTATGTAGCGGGTTCAGCGAGGTCATCGGCTCCTGAAAGATCATGGCGATGCGGTTGCCGCGCAGGCCCCGCAGTGCTTTGTCGCTGGCTTTAAACAGGTCGACGCCCTTGTAGCGAATGCTGCCCTGGGTGCTGACAGACTTGGCCGGCAACAGGCGCAGGATCGAGTGCGCGGTCACCGACTTGCCCGAGCCGGACTCGCCGACCAGCGCCAGGCATTCGCCGGGCTGAATGTCGAGGTCGATGCCGTGCACCACCTCGGCGCCGTTGAAGGCCACGCGCAGGTTGCGGATCTGGATCAGAGGGTCAGTCATGGCGGCGCTCATGTGCGGGGGTCGAAGGCGTCACGGCAGGCTTCGCCGATGAACACCAGTAGCGTGAGGATCAGCGCCAGGGCGCAGAACGCGGTGACGCCCAGCCATGGCGCCTGCAAGTTGCGTTTGGCCTGGCCGATCAGCTCGCCGAGGGACGCGCTTTCGGCGGGCATGCCGAAGCCGAGAAAATCCAGCGCGGTGAGTGTGGCGATGGCGCCGGTGACGATGAACGGCAGGTAGGTGAGGGTGCTGGTCATGGCGTTGGGCAGGATGTGCCGCCACATCAGCGCACCGTCGCTGAGACCCAGGGCGCGGGCGGCTTTGACGTATTCCAGATTGCGCCCACGGAGGAACTCGGCGCGGACCACGTCGACCAGCGCCAGCCAGGAAAACAGCGACATGATCCCCAGCAGCCACCAGAAATCCGGCTCGACGAAGCCCGACAGAATGATCAGCAGGTACAGCACCGGCAGCCCCGACCAGACTTCCTGCAAGCGCTGGCCGATCAAATCCGCCAGCCCGCCGTAATAACCTTGTATCGCCCCGGCGAACACGCCGATCACCGTGCTGATGGCGGTCAGCGCCAACGCGAAGAGTATCGATACGCGGGTGCCGAACAGCACCCGCGCCATGACGTCCCGGGCCTGGTCGTCGGTGCCCAGCCAGTTGCGCGCGCTGGGCGGGCTGGGGGAGGGCTCGCGGAGTTCGTAATTGACCGTGTCATAGCTGAACGGGATCGGCGCGAAGAGCATCCAGCCGCCCTTGTTGGCGATCAGTTTGCGCACGTAGTCGCTGGAATAGTCCGGCTCGAAGGGCAGTTCGCCGCCGAAGTCGGTCTCCAGGTATTGATGCACGGCCGGGAAATACAGCTCGCCCTGGTAGCGGACGATCAACGGCTTGTCGTTGGCGATCAGTTCGCCGCACAGGCAGATGATCAACAGCGCCACGAACAGCCACAGCGACCACCAGCCACGCCGGTTGGCCTTGAAGTTGGCGATGCGGCGCCGGTTTTGCGGGGAAAACTCGAACATCAGGCGCTCCTCGCGGAAAAGTCGATGCGCGGGTCGACCAGCGTGTAGCACAGGTCGCCCACCAGCTTGATCAACAGGCCGAACAGGGTGAACAGAAACAGCGTGCCAAACACCACCGGGTAGTCCCGGGACACGGCCGCTTCGTAGCTCATGCGGCCGATGCCATCGAGTCCGAAGATGGTTTCGATCAGCAGCGAGCCGGCGAAGAACACCTCGATCAGCGCCTGGGGAATGCCCGCCACCACCAGCAGCATGGCGTTGCGGAACACGTGGCCGTAAAGCACGCGCTGCTCGCTGAGGCCCTTGGCCCGGGCGGTGACCACGTACTGGCGGCCGATCTCGTTGAGAAAGCTGTTTTTCGTGAGGATGGTCGGGGTCGCGAAGCCGCCGATGACCAGCGCACTGACCGGCAGCACCAGATGCCACAGGTAATCGCGCAGCTTGCCGAAGGGCGAGAGGCTGTCGAAGTCGTCGGAGAACAGCCCCTGGGCCGGAAACCAGCTCCAGTAGCTGCCGCCGGCAAACACCACGATCAGCAGAATGGCGAACAGAAACGCCGGGATGGCGTAGCCGATGATGATCACCGTGCTGCTCCAGACATCAAAACGGCTGCCATGCAGGACGGCCTTGCGGATGCCCAGCGGGATCGAGATCAGGTAAGTGATCAGCGTCGCCCACAGCCCGAGGGATAGGGTCACCGGCAGCTTTTGCAGTATCAGCCCGGTCACCGTGGCGCCGCGAAAAAAGCTGCTGCCGAAGTCCAGCTGCGCGTAGTGGATGAGCATCAGCCACAGGCGCTCGTGCAGCGGTTTGTCGAAGCCGTATTGGTGCTTGATCGCTTCGACCAGCTCCGGGTCCAGCCCTTGAGCGCCCCGGCTGATCCCGCCGGTCGCCGCCACTTCGCCACCGCCGCCACCAATCCCGCCCGTTGGGCCCATGCCCTGAACCCGGGCGATGGCTTGCTCGACGGGACCACCCGGCGCGGCCTGCACGATAAGGAAATTGACCACCAGAATGCACAGCAGCGTGGGAATGATCAGCGCCAACCGGCGCAGGGTGTAGGCGAACATGTCACTGGCCCTCCGTTTCTGGCATCGATGCAGGCGCAGGACGGTCGTTCGACACACTCCGTTGTGGCTTCAGACGCGCGGCCATCTGCGCGGCCATCTGCACGTTGCTCAGCGGCACGCGGCTGACCTCCCACCAGCTTTCCAGGCCGACGTCGTAGACCGGCTCGATCGCCGGCCGGCCAAACCGGTTGGCGTAGACCACCGGTGTGCCTTGGGAGTAATAGTTCGGAATCATGTAGAAACCCCAGAGCAGCACGCGATCGAGAGCGCGGGCGTAATGCAGCATGTCGTTGCGGTTATTGGCCGCGACCAGACCGTCGATAAGGTGATCGACCGCCGGATTGCGCAGCACCATGGCGTTGGAACTGCCGACCTGACGGGCGCTTTGCGAGCCGAACAGGTTGTACAGCTCACGGCCGGGGGAGAGGATCGGGTTGCCGTTGGCGGGCAGCGTGACCACGATCATGTCGTAGTCCCGGGCGTTCAGGCGGTTCATGTACTGCGCCGAATCCACCCGGCGGAAATTCAGGGTGATGCCGATCTGGGCCAGCACGCGCTTGTACGGCAGCACCAGCCGCTCGAAACCGCCCTGGCCGTCGAGGAAGGAGAACTCCAGCGGCTGACCGTCGGCGTTGACCAACCGGTTGTTCTTCGCGTGCCAGCCGGCGTCGGCCAGCAGCTTGAGGGCCTTGAGCTGTTTGTCGCGGATGTAGCCGCTGCCGTCGGTCTTCGGTGCGCGCCAGACCTGATCGAACACCTCGTCCGGAATCTGCCCGCGCAAGGGTTCGAGGATGCTCAGCTCTTTGGCGTCCGGCAGCTCGGTGGCGGCCATCTCGCTTTTCGGGAAGTAGGTTTGTTCGCGCACATAGAAGTTGCGCATGATCTGCCCGTTGACCCACTCGAAATCCCAGAGCATGGCCAGGGCTTCGCGCACGCGTCGGTCCTGGAACATCGGCTTGTCGAGATTGAACACGAAGCCCTGACCGGCGACCGGGCGGCGTTTGGCCAGAATGGTCTTTTGCAGACGGCCGTCCTGCAGGCTCGGCGCGGTATAGCCGACGACGTAACCGGCCGAGGAGAACTCGCGGTTGTAATCGAAATTGCCGGCCTGGACCAACTGACGGGCCACGTCCACATCGCCATAGAAATTCACCGTCAGCGCGTCGAAGTTGTACAAACCACGGCTGACCGGCAGGTCTTTGCCCCACCAATCCCTGACCCGCTCGAAGCTGACGCTGCGCCCCGCGTCGACCCGCGAGACCCGATATGGGCCGCTGCCCAGTGGCGGTTCGAAGCCGCCGCCCTTGGTGAAGTCGCGGGTTTTCCACCAGTGCTCGGGCAGGATGCGCAGGCTGGCGAGGTCCAGCGCGAGGGTGCGGTTGGTGCCGGTCTTGAAGTCGAAACGGATCTGCCCCGGCGCTTCGATGACCGCGTCCTTGACGTCGGCGTACAGCGGTCGATAGCTGAAGCTGCCCTGGGTGATCAGGGTTTGCCAGGTGTAGCGCACGTCTTCGGCGGTGATCGGCGTGCCGTCATCGAAACGTGCCTTGGGGTTCAGATAGAAGCGCACCCAGAGATTGTCGGGATCGCGTTCCATCTTCTCGGCGACCAGCCCGTAAACGGTGTAGGGCTCGTCCAGTGAGCGATAGGCCAGCGGCGCATACACCCACGTATCGATTTGGCTCACGGAAATGCCCTGATCAACATAGGGCGTGAGGTAGTTGAACTGGCCGATCTCTTCCGACGCGCGGCTCATGGAACCCCCTTTGGGCGCGTCAGGGTCGACGTAATCGAAGTGCTGGAAATCAGCGGCGTATTTCGGCGCTTCGCCATAGACGGTCAGTGCATGCACCGGTGCAGCGAACACCTGAGGCGCGCCAAACAGCAGCGAGGTAAAAAACAGCACCGTGTACAGCAATGCCACGCCCGGCAGCAGGCGTGGCAATGAAAGAGGAGGGGTGCACATGGGCGGACAATCCTTGAGTGCAGGTCGAGGCATCAGTGGCGCCGCGAAAAATCCCTGATCCGGTCCAGTGGATGAGGCCGGGTCAGGGGTGCGATTCCGCAGGAGCAGCCCGACGCGCCGGAGCATGGGCGCGTCGGGCAGTGGCGCTTAGAAGTGGTACGTCGCCCGCGCAAACAGCGTGCGGCCCAGTGGATCGGCGTAACGAGGGTCATAGCCGGACTGGAAGTTGTAGGCCTGGTTGGTGAACGGCGGGTCGCGGTCGAACAGGTTGCGCACGCCGGCATCGACGTCCAGCACCTTCTCGAAGGTGTGGCCCACCGACAGGTCCCACAGCGAGTACGACGGTACGGTGCCGTTGGTGCTGCGGTCGTAGTCGTTGTAGCCGCTGGTGAAGCGGTTGGTCAGGGAGGCACGGCTGTCGCCCAGGGTCCAGCTGCCGATCAGCACGTGTTTCCAGCGCGCGATCACGCCATCACCCTGGAAGTCGCCGACCTTGTCGGTGTACGGACCGTCGATGATGTTCTGGAAGTCGTAGCGATTGACGTACGTACCGGTCAGCCCCAGACCGAACTGGCCATACGGCGTGTTCGGGAAGCGGTAGTCCAGGGTCACGTCGACACCGTTGGTCTTGACGATGCCCAGGTTGGAATTGCCGGTGACGATGTTGGCGATGGAGCCGTCGGCGTTGCGGATGATGCGGTCGCCATACAGATCCGATTGATCGAACACGGTGGATTCAGGAAACGACTGGATCTGGTTGGAGATGTGAATCCACCAGAAATCCAGGCCCATGGAGAGGTTGTTCATCGGCTGATAAACAAAGCCCAGGGTCACGTTGCGGGCTTTCTCCGGGGACAGGCTCGCGTTGCCGCCGCTGCGGTTGAGGAACTGCTGATTACAGTCACGACCCGCCTGACCGCCCGGTTGCACGGTGCCGCCGGCGCACAGCGTCGGGTCATCGTAGTAACCCTGGCTGTAGGCCAGACTCTGCGGGGCATACAGCTCGTACAGCGACGGCGCACGGAAACCTTCGCTGTAGGCGCCGCGCATGACCAGCTCTTTGAACGGCTGGAAACGGAACGAGTATTTCGGGTTGGTGGTGCTGCCGAAGTCGCTGTATTTGTCGTGGCGCACGGCAGCGGTCAGTTCCAGGCTGTCAATGACGGGAACGTTCAGCTCGGCGTATTCGGCCTTGACGGTACGATCGCCGGACACCGAGCCTGCCGAGTCCAGCCCCAGGCTGTTGATGTCGTCGACGAAGTCCTCGTAATCCTGGTGCAGTTTCTCCTTGCGGTATTCGCCGCCCAGCGCCAGGCCGGATTCGCCGGCACCGAACCAGTTGCCGATCTCGCGGCTGATACGTCCATCCACCCCGTAAACGCGGCCGACGGCGGTGGAGTATTCGCCGTGGTACGCGGCGTCGTCGATGAACTGCTGACCCGCCGCCGATTGCGCGCCGAACGGGTTGAGCAGGCCGCTGGCCAGGCCTGCCTTGAGGGCAGCGTCACTGGCGTAACCCGAGGTCACGCTTGAAACGACCTTGCTCTGGTTGTAGTTGGCGCCGAGGTTGTAATCCCAGCCGCCGACGGTGCCGTCGAAGGTCAGCAGCAGGCGCTGGTTGGTGTTCTGGTCCTTGCTGCCACGGGGGCCGGCGGCCGTCTCACGCCAGGCGGTGTCCACCGGCTGGGTTGGGTCGAGGGCGAAGTTGTTCGGGCCGGGGGTGATGCCGTTGCCCGGGTAGTAGGGCGACGACGGGTCGATGCTCAGGCCGGTCAGTGGCGCCGGGCCGATGCTGGTGGCGTTGTTATTGCGGGCAAAGAAGTATTCGAGGCTGACGTTATGGTCTTCGGCCAGCTTGCCGGTGGCGCGACCGAAGAACGAGGTCTTCTCGGTCTGCGGCACCAAGTCGATGTAATCGCGGGTGCTGAACCGGCACAGCCCGTTCACGCTCACCAGGCCCGGTCCGGCGCAGTTCGGCGCGAGCGGGTTGCTGCTGTTGTTGCCCTGATAGTAGTTGCCAGGGTAGGCCGTGCCGGAAGTCTGGTTGAGGCCACGGCCCGGGACGTAATCCTTGTCGAAAGAGCGGTCGTTGGCGTCGAGGTTCTGCTGCTTGTTGTAGTTGAACACGCCCATGACGTTGAAGCGGTCTTCGTCCAGATCGCCGAAACCCCAGCTGGCGCTGACGTCCTTGCTGGCGCCGCCACCGCTGGCCGTCGGGGTGTCGCCGCCGAGGCTCAGGGTGCCGTCGGTCAGGGATTTCTTGGTGATGAAGTTGATCACGCCGCCGATGGCGTCGGTGCCGTACAGCGCCGAGGCACCGTCGCGCAGCACTTCGATGCGGTCGATGGCGGCGAACGGAATCATGTTCAGGTCGATGGCACTGCCGTTGGGCGTGCCGACGCCGGACAAGGCATTGTTGGCCAGACGACGGCCGTTGAGCAGGATCAGGGTCTTGTTGGCGCCGATGCCGCGCATGTCGGCATAGGAAGCGCCACCGGTGGACGCGCCGACCGAGCCTGCGCTGTTCATCATCGACTGGCTGCCGGTGATGCGCTGGACCATCTGCTCGGTGGTGGTCACGCCCTGTTTCTTCAGCTCGTCGGCACGCAGGATGGTCACCGGCACGGCGGTTTCCGCGTCGGCCCGGCGCACCGCCGAACCGGTCACTTCCACACGTTTGAGTTGCGTGGTCGCCGGCGCGGCAGCCACCGCCGCAGCAGCAGGAACAGCGGCTTCACCGCCGGTCGCGGCATCGGCTGCGCCGTCCGTGCTGTCGGCGCCATAGGCCGGGCTCATGCCGACCGCCAGTGCGCAAATCAGCGCACGGGGGTGGCGTTGTACGGCAACAACAAGGGGCTTGAGGGTAAAACCGGGAAAGCTCATCAGCATGGTAGTTTCCGACTTATTCCAGATGTTATTGAAATGGCCTTGTGAGCCCTCGTTGCTCCGAGGCGGTTGTAGCGCTCGGGAATTTCCGTATTTCAAGCAAGCCGCTCCCCTCCGGGGCAAAAACCCGGACGGCGGTGAATCGGGAGTAGGGTGTGCAGCGCCGCAGCAGGTACGACGCCTGTTTCAAGTGCAGATCAACTGCCGGTCATGGGCCGATCATTTCGAGGTCATCACTGAAATCTTGGTGATGCCCGAGCGCTCGATCGACGCCATCGCCTTGGCCACCTGGCCGTAGTTGACGTTGGTGTCGGCCTGCAATTGCACGCGCACCTCCGGGTCCTTGGCCTTGACGTCCTTGAGGCTGAGCTCCAGGGATTCCGGCGCGACTTCGGACTTGGCCAGGTAGAACTTGCCGTCCTGATCAACGCTGACCACCACCGGGTCTTTCTTGTCGGCGGCGGCGACGGCGTCGGTTTTCGGCAGGTTGACCTTGATGGCGTTGGTCATCAGCGGCGCGGTGACGATGAACACCACCAGCAGCACCAGCATCACGTCCACCAGCGGCGTGACGTTCATTTCGCTGAGCACTTCATCGCTGTCTTGAGTGGAGAACGACATCAGCTCGCCTCCCGCACAGCCTGGCTGTGCTTGCTGGCGATGGCCTGACGGTTGATGGCGAAGGCGCTGCGCTGGGCGAGGGCGTCGAAATCGTGGGCGAAATCATCCATGTCGGCGACGGCGAGCTTGAGGCGGCGCAGGAAGAAGTTGTAGATCAGCACCGCCGGGACCGCGACGGCGATGCCGACCCCGGTGGCAATCAGGGCGTGACCGATGGGGCCGGCCACGGTTTCCAGGCTCGCCGAACCGCTGGCGCCGATGCTTTGCAGCGCTTCCATGATCCCCCAGACGGTACCGAACAGGCCGATGAACGGCGCCGTGCTGCCAATACTGGCGAGGATGGCCTGACCGGCTTCCAGAGCGCGGCGTTCTTTCTGGATCTGCTGGCGCAGGTTGCGTTCCAGGCGGTCGGAGCGGTTGATGGTGTGGGCGAGCTGCTGGGTGTTGCGCGGTGTTTCGTCGACCGCCATGGCTTCGAAACCGCTGTTGGCGATCCGCGCCAGTGAGCCCGGGTATTGGCTGGAGTGCTCGGCGGCGGTGAGCAGATCCGGCGCTGCCCAGAACGCTTTGGCGAACTGTTTGTTTTGGGTCTTCAAGCGTAAGTACTGTGCGGATTTGATCAGCAGCAGTCCCCAGCTCAGCACCGAAAACACCACCAGCGCCCAGAGTACGCCGGGGACAATCATCGAAGAGATCGATTCGTTCATGGTTACACCTCACCCGCTATATAAAGAGTTGTTGTTGATGGGCTGACCGTTTTCATTCGGGCAGCTTGAAGTCGATGGTTTGCGTCGCGAAGCCTTCGATCGGGGTGTCACCGCGCTTGGCCGGAATAAATTTCCAGTTGCGTACCGTCTGCACCGCCGCGTCGTCCAGCACCTGTTTGCCGCTGGATTTGGTCACCTCGACCGTGCCGGCGCGGCCATTCGGTAGCACCTTGATGCGCAGGATCACGCGGCCTTCCATGCCTTTTCGCAGCGCCGCGCCGGGGTATTCCGGTGGCGGGTTGCCCAGGCTGGCGAGCCCGGAGATCGCGGCCGATTCCTTGGCCGGTGCCGCCGGTGCAGCAGCAGGCGCGGGTGGCGCGGGTGACGGCGACGGCGCTGCAGGCGCAGGCGGGCTCGGCGCTGCAGGTGCAGCCGGCGCGGGCGGTGTCGGCTTTTTCACCGGTTCAGGTTTCTTCACCGGTTTGGGCTTCTCGACCTTGGGTTTTTCCACCGGCTTTGGCGGCGGCTTGGCGGCGTCGGGGTCCTCGACAGGCTGCTCCGGTTCAGGGGGAGGCGGTGGAGGCGGTGGCGGCTCAGGCGGAGGCGGCGGGGGTGGCGGCTCCGGGGTCGGCGGTGTCGGGCTGGTCAATTCCACGGTCATCTCGGGCACTTGCGGCGCAACTTCCGGGACGTCGGCTTTGGCGGTCTGCATATACCACCAGATGGCGCCGTGAATAAGGACCGAGGCGGCAATCAATACCAACACGTGCGTCCGGCTGAGTTCACCAGGGCGCGATGTGTTTTCCTTGAAAGGAATACGCGGCCAGGCCATGGACAGTTCGTCCGGTGCCGGGTCAGGTATGGCTTTCGTTTTTACCGCGTCATTCATTAAAGCTCCCTCGGGTAGTTGAAGGGCAATAAGGGTCCGTTCAAACAAGTTGCCCTGTTTGAAGTTGACGTCCGTGCTGTCGGGAGCACGAGGCCTGGGGGAGCAGGTCACCAAGGAACCACTCTTATATAAGTGCTGCTGCGTGTGAGCTATGGAGACGACATTGCAGTTCCCTGAATGCTTGTTGAGTACGAAGAAGTACGGCTTTATTTCAGAATGACTACGTAACGATCATCGCTATTGCAACCGCTATGCCAGTGCAGGGCTCTAGTCCGACGTTTCTGGGTCGGAGCAGGGCGATGTCGCATTCCTGTAACTTTTTAACGAATCTCAACCGATCTGGCTCAGTTCGCTCTAGAGACGCCGGGCAATTTTCCTAAAAAGGGGGCGAACCTATCCACCCAGGTTCGCCGCATGCTTGCGCGTTGACCTGTTCGGATTCAATCAGAAGTGCAATGCACCAAACGGGATTAAGTGGGTGCAAGTTGGTGCGTGAGTGTTCAAGTGATCATTGTGATGAGTCCTGAAAGTGTGACTTGTCAGTCAGATAATGAAGTGTCGTTAACAGTGAAGTGCGCTTAATAAAAATGATCAGTGATAGGTTTTAGTGTGCGTAGATCAACAGTGAGCGATCCCGCGCGTTATTCAAAACTTGATGGGAGCAGGCGCACCTGTGCCGAACAGGAACAATAAAAAGTGGCTACGGATCGCTATAAAAGCGACAGCCATTGAAGCGAGACAAATGTCGGGCACTGCAGCGAATTGACGCTGACTTTCAGCCGGAGCGCTGAAGGGAGATGGGGCAGATGGCAGGCTCGCTGACGGATGCGTGCAGCGGGAAAGGCAAGGCGCGGCGTGGGCGGATCGGGTGTGAAATGCGCATGTCTGGCACGAATCGAATTCCTTATCGACGGACGCCCGACTTCTGGTCGGCGTCCTGCACTGTTTCGGACGGGGTAATGTCCGGTTCCTGCACACGGGTGCGTGGTGCGCACCGTTTGGCAGCGTAGACTCGCGGCAGCCTGGGCTGGACGCAAAGCGTTTCGTGGTACTGACGTTCTACAAGAGAAACACTAGAAAGAAGTGTGCCAAAACGTGTCCGGTTGTAACATTTCTGACGCAGTGTCCCTTTTTCGTGGCGGTCGGCCTGTCAATTACGGGCCTCTACGCGCGGTGTCATCGATTCTGGAGCGCATCAATGAGCCACTTTTTCCCAGTTCGTCCGGGTTATCGCCAGCTACGCGAGCGTTTCATTGCCGCAGCCACGGCCGCTGGCGCGCGGTTGAGTGAATACGTCCATCCGATGCCGGGGCCGTTCGGCGAGACGCTGGCCACGGACGTCGCCTGGCTGGGCGATCCGCAGGCGCGGCGGGTGTTGGTGGCGTTGAGCGGCACCCATGGCGTCGAGGGCTATTACGGTTCCGACTGCCAGAGCCGCTGGCTCGAGGGTTTTGATCCACGCGCGCTGCCCAAGGGCGTTGCGATCCTGATCATTCACCTGATCAACCCCTGGGGCACGGCGTGGATGCGCCGGGTCAACGAGGACAACCTCGATCAGAACCGCAACTACCTGGACTTCAGCCGGCCATTGCCGGACAACATCGCCTATGCCGACGTCCACGGGATTTACGCCTGCGAGCAGTTGCGCGGCCCAAAGCGCGATCAGGCCGATGCGTTGTTTCAGGCAGCGATCAACGCGCGGGGCTGGTCAGGGCTGATGTCGGTGGTCGAGGCGGGGCAGTACGCATACCCCGATGGGCTGTTTTTCGGCGGCAGCGGGCCGAGCTGGTCCAATCGCACCCTGCGCAGCATCGTCGGGCAGTACTTGCAGGACGCCGAGGTGGTGACCTGCTTCGACCTGCACACCGGCGCGGGGGATTACGGCCATCCCATGCTGATGAGCATCGTCGAGTCGGCCTACCCCGCGCTCAATGACGCGAAGGCATTGTTCGGGCCGTGGCTGTTCACGCTGATCACCGGCGCCAATCGCGTCAGCGAAACCGGTGTCGCCGCGACGTCAACCGGCTACACCTCGCAGATGCTCCTCGACGCCTTGCCGGTCGTGCACCTGATGCCGTTTGTCATCGAGTGCGGCACGTACCCGGGCGCAGAGGTGCATGGGCATTTGCGTGATGATCACTGGCTGCACCTGCACGGCGATCCTCTGGACGAGACCGGTCGAAGGATCAAGGAAGGGCTGCTGGAGCAGTTTTACCCGGCGGACCCGGACTGGCAGGAAGTGGCGTGGGTGAGGACGCGGCAGGTGTGGGACAGGGCGCTGGCGGCGTTGCCGGGGATTCGCCCATCCACTCCAGGGTGATGAGTGACTCAGCGGCTAAACACTCAGCAGCCGCTTGGCCAGTGCTGGCAATAACACCTCGCACGACGCTTCGATCTTGAGATCTAGCAGATCATCGGCCCGGGTTTTACCCAGGTTGATGGCGATCAGCGGTTTGCCCTGATCCTTCATCGCGCGGCACAGGCGGAAGGCGGAGAACGCCATCAGCGACGACCCCACCACCAGCAGTCCCTGGGCTTCTTCCACCCGATGCATGGCCTTGGCTGCAGTGGGCGGTGCGACGTTTTCACCGAAAAATACCACGTCCGGCTTCATCCGCTCGCCGCCGCAATGGGGACAGTGGGGCACCTGGAAACGTTCTTCGAAGGCCGGGTCGAGCAAGGTGTCGCCATCGGGCGCCTGCACCGCATCGACGCCCGCCAGATACGGGTTTTGCTCGATCAGGGTCAACTGAATGATGTCGCGTTCGGTGCGGTGGTGGCAGTCCAGGCACAGCACCCAATGCAGGCTGCCGTGCAATTCCACGACGTCATGACTGCCGGCCTGATCGTGCAAGGTGTCGACGTTATGAGTGATCACCCCGCTGATGAGATCGTGCTGCTGCAAGCGGGCAATCGCTTCGTGGGCCGGATTGGGTTGCGCGGCGCGAACCCGGGGCCAGCCGAGCATTGCCCGGGCCCAGTAGCGACGTCGGGCCTCGGGCGCATTGAGGAATTCCTGAAACATCATCGGCTGCCGACCCCGGCGCACGCCCTCACTGTCGCGGTAATCCGGAATCCCGGAAGACGTGCTGATCCCGGCGCCGGTCAGCACGAGGAACGAGCGTTCGTGCATCCAGTGCAGCAGGGTGTCGACGTGGGTGTCAGGAACATCAGGCATGCACAGGTCCTCAAGAGCGGCTGTGCGCTGATACTAGAGGGACAGGCTTCAGCCGGGAAGGCGCCAGATGCAACATTGCAGAACTGGTGGTGTTCACACTGGCCTCTTCCCGGCTGAAGCCGGTCCCACAGTTGACTGCAGTGTGTCAGTCGGACCGCGATCTCCAGTGGGACTGCGATCTATTAGTGGGACAGGCTTCAGCCGGGAAGAGGCGGCATCAACACCATCAATCTCAAACCATCCCTGACCCGATCTAACTCAACAACTTCGCAAACGCCTTGTCGTCCTCCAATACCTTCGGCAGCGCCGCGAACACCGCATCCAAATCAACCCCCTCCAGCAACGGGCCGTCCACTTCCTGCTTCGCCTGCGCCGTGGCGCCTCCGTGATTTTCCAGCGCAGCGGAAATGGTCAACGCCTGGGCAACTATTCGTGGCTGGGTCGCGTCTCCCGGCGCCTGCATGGGCCGCGCCTGATAGGCGATGGCGTTCTGAATGACCTCCGGCAATCCCCAGCGCCGGGCCAGTTCCGCGCCGACCTCCGGGTAACCAAAACCCAACTGCAAGGTTTCAATCGCTGCACGGCCGGTTGTCCCGGTCTTGGTCACGCTGTTGATGCGCTCGGCAACGGCGGGCGCGCCGGTCTGGATCAGCAGCTCGCCGATGTCATGCATGACCCCGCAGGTGAAGGCGATTTCCGCATCGGCGCCGGACTGCTTCGCCAGCAAGCGGCAGATCCCGGCCACCTGAAAACTCTTCAGCCAGAAGCCCTTCAGGTCAAAACTCGGCCCTGCCTTGAACGCGCCGGTGACTGCGGAGGCCAGCACCAGCGTGCGCAAGGTGTTGAAGCCCAGACGCATGGCCGCGTCCTCGATGCTCGACGACTCTCGCGCACCGCGAAAACGCGCGGAGTTGGCCAGCCGCAGAATTTTCGCCGCGATCACCGGGTCTTTTTCGATATTGCCGGCAATGCTGCCCAGGTCCGACGACGGGCTGTCGAATTGCTTGATCAGGTCCTGCGCCACCTTGGGAATGCTGGGAAGACTGCTCAAATCGGCGAACAACTGATCGATACCCATGGGTGCTGCTCCTGTCTCAGACGATTTACACACCTTAGGCAACATTGGCGAAACTGCACGCGCCTCTGGGCGGTTTTGCTACAGACGGCACAAACCGGCGCGCACAGGCACGCTAGCGGCGGATCTTTTTCAGCTCATCGGCCGCCGAGGCGGTTTGCAGGGAGAAAAATCAGTAATATGGCGACACACCGGAACGGGTCGTGTCCTGCTCCGGGCCTTATCGATGAAACGCCAGACGCCGGAGACTCCCGGCCGCGCTGGCCTGGACATAGAGGGTGTCATGGGTAACGACAGCATTAATTGGGACAAGCTCGGCTTCGACTACATCAAGACCGACAAACGCTACCTGGCACACTGGCGTGATGGTGAGTGGGACCAAGGCACCCTGACCGAAGACAACGTGCTGCACATCAGCGAAGGCTCGACCGCGCTGCATTACGGCCAGCAATGCTTCGAAGGCCTCAAGGCCTATCGCGCCAAAGACGGCTCGATCAATCTGTTTCGCCCCGACCAGAATGCCGCGCGCATACAGCGCAGTTGCAGCCGACTGCTCATGCCCCACGTGCCGACCGAGCAGTTCATCGAAGCGTGCAAGCAAGTGGTTCGCGCCAACGAGCGCTTCATCCCGCCATACGGCACCGGCGGCGCGCTGTACCTGCGCCCGTTCGTGATCGGCGTCGGCGACAACATCGGCGTGCGCGCTGCGCCCGAGTTCATCTTCTCGGTGTTCTGCATCCCGGTTGGCCCGTACTTCAAGGGCGGCATGAAACCCCACAACTTCGTGATCTCCAGCTACGACCGCGCCGCGCCACAAGGCACCGGCGCTGCGAAAGTCGGCGGTAACTATGCCGCGAGCATGATGCCGGGCAGTGAGGCCAAGAAAGCCAACTTCGCCGACGCCATCTACCTCGATCCGCTGACCCACACCAAGATCGAAGAAGTCGGCTCGGCCAACTTCTTCGGGATTACCCACGACGACGAGTTCATCACGCCGAAGTCGCCGTCCGTGCTGCCAGGCATTACTCGCCTGTCATTGCTCGAACTGGCGCAGAGCCGCCTGGGCCTGAAGGTCATCGAAGGCGAGGTGTTCATCGACAACCTCAACCTGTTCAAGGAAGCCGGCGCGTGCGGCACTGCGGCGGTGATCACCCCGATCGGCGGCATCAGCTACAAGGACAAGCTGCACGTGTTCCACAGCGAAACCGACGTCGGGCCCGTGACTCAGCGCCTGTACAAAGAGCTGACCGGCATTCAGTACGGCGACATCGAGGGCCCGGCGGGCTGGATCGTCAAAGTCTGATCCGACGCGTCCTGCAAGCCTGAAAAGCCACCGCCTTCGTGCGGTGGTTTTTTTTGCCTTCGATTCGGTCAGGTGTGCAATCGCAGACGTCAGGGTATCCAAGGGAATACATTTTTGGTGCGCTTTTATGGATGAGCCGACATTACAGCCTCATGAGCACTTTTACGTAAAAAAGCGCACTGCTTCAGCCGCTTCCTTCGACCTCCGGTAGATGTTCGAACCGAGCAGGCATGTCTTCATGGTCGTCTATTTTTAGAGCTCAATGCTGTACCGCTTGTGTAAAATCTTAAGCTTCAAGCGGTGTTATGCTTCGTCGTTAAAGCGAGCAGACGAGTTTGTGATGAGTAGTGGAACTCTCTTATTTTTTTCCGAAAAAACTGATCCAACCTATGGATGAATCTACAACGATACTGTCTCCAGACCGCCAAGTTTTAGCACAGTTAAGAATCCCGAAGAGTTCCAATGCAGCCGATCTAGATAACTGCCCCACAGTGAAAAAAGTCGAGATTCCGTCAGCAATTACTCTCTTCGTAAATGGCCGACTTGACTGCTCTCGAGCCAGGCGCGCGTTTTATTGCGGATAAGATTGTCGGGTCAATGATTAAGTTCGATTCGGGGCGCGCTGTATTTTTGGCGGTACAGCTGACAGTAGCGTCTCGTTTGATGCAAGAGGTACGGTACCCTGCAACGAGCAGCTAGCGATAAGACACTACTCCGGTCTAATATAACTCATACGCGTCATGCAGAGTTGGAGTTGCTATCGTTATGTCAAAGCCATTGTCCCTTGTGATATGTATTTTACTGGCACTGACGGTGGGTCTTCTGGGTTGTTTTTTGACCGACCCAGTAGGCTATTGCTCAAGTGAAGATCGAAAACTTCAGGATTTGGAATTTCAACGAGTTACATACAATATCTTAAAAATGCAACGTCAGTTAGTGTTTTCTGTTAAACAATTAGGCGGTGCTACACGGTATAACATCAGACCCTACGATGAACGATACTCGAAATGGAATAAAAGTTTTGACGCTAACAACTGTTGCGATGTGGAAAGAAATGCCAGCTTTATTCGAAGAGTGTTGAAGCTCCAAGAGGTGGTGGTGAGAGTTAATCCGCACGCGCCCGAGTGGTACGACGATTGGCTTACATTCAGGTATGACGTATGCGGTAACTTAAAAAGTTCAGACGCTGGTGTTCCGTCCGCTGAAATACATAATGTAAAGACGACAAGTAAGGACTTGCAGGACGACAGCAACAGTTTTTGATTTTGAACTTCTCGACATCTAATCTGCTACCAACTTTCATCTGCGCTGCCCCCGCGAGCCCTTCGACATCACCCCATATTCCTCCAGCAATTGCTCCAGCCAATCCATGAACACCCGGCACCGCTGGGGCAGGTGGCGGCGATGGGCGTAAAGGAGCGACACCGGCATCGCCGTTGGCCGGTATTCCGGGAGAATTTCGATCAAGGCGCCGCGTTGCTGCTGGTAAGCGTCAGCCAGGCGCGGAATCTGGATGATCCCGAGCCCGCCGACACACGCCGCCTCGTAGGCTTCGATGTTGTTCACCGTCACGCTGCAGGGCATCGACACGTGGAAATCCTTGCCTTCGCGGCAGTACTCGAACAGCGCATCGGCAGCGCCAAAGGCTGGTGCGTAGTTAATGAGCCGATGCTGCTGGAGCTCTTCCAGATTCTGCGGAATACCAAAACGCTCGGCATAGCCCTCGCTGACGCAGTTGATCATCCCGAACAGGCCGACGTTGCGCGCGATCAGCGGCGTGTCCGGCAGGGCGCCAATGCGCAGCACGCAATCAAAGCCCTCGCGGACCAGATCGACGCGCCGGTCGGTGCTGCTGATCTCGAGCTCGATCAGCGGGTGCCGCTCAAGGAATTCACCCAGCCGGGGCATCACCAGCCGCCGGGCAATGGCGGTGGGCATGTCCACCCGCAGCCGCCCGCTGAGCGCCGAGTTGTCCTGGCGGAACAGGCCTTCCAGCTCGTCCATCTGACTGAGCACATCCTTGCTGCGCTCATACAGCGCCTGGCCATCGGGGGTCACCTGCACCTTGCGCGTGGTGCGCAGCAGCAGTCGCGCGCCGAGCAGTTCTTCGAGGCTGCGCACATGCTCCGACACCGTGGAACGCGGCAGGCCCAAGGCGTCGCCGGCGTGGGTGAAGCTCGACAGCTCGGCGACCCTGACGAAGGTTTTCAGCAAATCCAGCTTGTTCATTTTGACGCACCCATCTTGTGCCCGAGGCTATGCCCGAGCTTGAGCCTGACCGCTGCCCGTCAACCGTTGATGTAGTAAATGCACAGCGACAGCGTCACCAGCGAGCCCAGCGTCGAGATCAGAATCGTGCTCGACACCACCGACGCCTCGCGCTTGTAATACTCGGCCAGCATGAACGGCCCGGTGCCGGTGGGCAGGGCGCTTAACAGCAGGGCAGAGTTGGCCCACAGCGGCGGCAGGTGAAAGACCCGAAACGCCAGAAACCAGGTCAGCAGCGGGTGGGCAATCAGCTTGATCAGCACCAGCAGCGTCGTGCCTTCACGCGGGCCTTGCTGTTTCTGAGCGAGAAACAGGCCCAGGGAAATCAGCGCGCAGGGCGTCGTCGCGGCACCCAGCAGGCTGAGGAATTTATCCAGTGCGCCCGGCAATGCCACGCCGGTCGATGCCCAGCAGGCGCCCAGTATCGGCGAGACCACCAGCGGGTTTTTCAACAGCGCCAGCAGCACTTTGAGCACGATGCGGTGCACCCGGGCCTCGCTTTGCAACCCGATTTCGATGCACACCAGGGCGATGCCGAACACCACGCAGACCACCAGCAACGAGGCGATGAGCGCCGGTTCCAGGCCGTCCTGCCCCAAGACCATGACGCACAGGGGAATGCCGATGTAGCCGGTGTTGGCGTAGGAGGCGCTGAGGGCGTCTATGCTGGCATCGGCGAAATGCCCGGCCTTCCGGCGCCGCAGCAGCACGGTAATGACGAACATCGCCATAGTCGACAGGGTGAAGGTCAGCACGAAACCCGGGTGCCAGATCTGCGCCCAGGTGGCGTGGGCAGTGGCGGTGAACAGCAGTGCCGGCAAACACAGCCAGACCACCATTCGGTTGATTTCAGAGGCGGCGGTCGGTCCGAGGCGGTTGGTGCGGCGACACAGGTAGCCCACCAGAATGAGGGCGAAGATGGGCAGCAAGACATTCAAGACGGAAGACATCGAACCCGGGCCTATGGCGCAACAAACAAGAGCCGCAGAGTAGAGGGCGCAATCGTTAGGGTGCAACCTTTCTTGTCAGCCGTAGCAAAGAGGGGGCCGAGCGTTTGGAAGAGGGGGAAAGGTAAAGCGGTGCCCGAGGGATGTCGGGCACGGTGGACGTTACGTCGGCAATTACTTTTTCAGCGGTTTGAGATTGCCCGGCGCGATGTCGAGGACCTTGCCGTCTTCCATGTTGATGAGCGCGTACTTATCGCTGATCAGCACCCACTGCGTGCCTTCTTTGGGGGCGGTCAGGCCTTTGCCCTGCCAGTCCTTGACGCCGACGCGCTCGTCTTTGTACAGGTCATGGGTGGTGTCGCCGACCTTGTACTGTACGTTGGTGTGTTCCGCCTGCACGCTTTTGGTTGCAGGGGTTTGCGCCATCGCCGCGAAGCTGGTGCCGCTCAGACAAGTGACCACTGCCGCGCAAGCCATCAGTTTTTTGATGTTCATGGGAATTCCTTTGGTCGTCCGTATAGGTTCTTTCCTGGTGCGCGCCACATGGACCCGACGCGCTGGGTCAATGCCTCAATTTATTTTTCGATCGGGACAATCTTGGTGATCTGGCCGTTGGTGGTCTGCACTTCGACGTATTTGTCGTGGATGCGCGTCCACTGGCTCATTTTGGCCGGCTCTTCCAGGCCCTTGGCTTTCCAGTCCTTGATCGCGGCGTCTGGACGCTGAAATTCCTGCGGCGAACGGCTGCCGACTTCGAGCTCCCGCATATTGTCTCTGGAAGGTTGAATGGTCGGCTCCGTTGCGTTGGCGGCCTGCACCGGGAAACTTGCAACGGAAACGCTACCCAGAATCGCCAGACCGGCAATGAGCGATTTGCTGTTCATTCGAAACTCCTTGGCCAGCGCGTGGTGCGCTGTCATTGGTTTCGACCCTGGGGGGCGCAAATCATTCAGTGCCCGTGCTGGCGCGCCGCCCGGGTGCAGCTGCGAGGCGGCAGCGAAGGTTACCGGGGCAGCGCTTCGGCAATGCTGGCCGACAGCGGTTCGGTCGGCCGGCCAATCAGGCGGCTCAATTGGCGACTGTCGTCGAACAGCGCACCTTTGGCCGCAGCGGCATCGGAGTTGGCGAGCAACTCGGCGACGAATTCCGGCAGCCCGGCGTGCAGCAACGCAGCCCTGTAATCGGCCTCGGGAAGATCGGTGTAGACGACAGGCTTGCCGGATTGCTGCGCGATTTGAGCGGCAAATTCCTTCAGCGTGTAGGACTCGTCGCCGGCCAGCTCGTAGACCTTGCCCGCCTGATTCTCAGGGGATGTCAGTACGACGGCCGCTGCCGCTGCGTAGTCTGCCCGGGCGGCGGAGCTGATCCGGCCTTCACCCGCGCTGCCGTAATGGGCGCCGTTCTCCACCGCGTGGGCGACGCCGGCCGTGTAGTTTTCGTGATACCAGCCATTGCGCAGCACCACCGCCGGAACGCCTGATTTCGCCAGGGCCGCCTCGGTCTGCTTGTGTTCTTCGGCCAGGCCCAGCGCCGAGGTATCAGCGTGGAGCACGCTGGTGTAGCCCAGCAGTTTCGCGCCGGCACGTTTGGCCGCGTCGATCACCGCCTGATGCTGAGCGACCCGCTGGCCCACTTCATTGGACGAGATCAGCAGGACTTTCTCCGCGCCTTCAAAGGCCTGGTCCAGGGTGGCCGGCTGTGAGTAATTGGCCTGGCGAACCTGCACACCCCTGGCGGCGAGATCGGCCACTTTTCCGGGGTCACGGGCGGCCGCAACGATCTGCGAGGCAGGCACGGTTTCGAGCAGTTGAGCGATGACGAGGCGGCCCAGTTGGCCTGATGCACCGGTGATGACGATCATGATGATTCCCGAACGAAGTTGATTGAGCGATCAGCATAGTCACCGTGCTAACCTTTCGTAAGTACGTACGAAAAGGTAAGTGTCATGAACGATATTGCTTCGCCCTCTGCAGGCTCCGTCTCACTGCTCGAGCGTATTCGTACCGGAGCGGTGCTGGCCCGGGACTGCCCGTCGCGGGAAATCCTCAATCATGTGTGCAGCCGCTGGGGCGTGCTGGTGGTGGTGGTGTTGCTGGACGGCATGCACCGGTTCAGTGAACTGCGGCGCAAGATCGGCGGCGTCAGCGAAAAGATGCTGTCGCAGACGTTGCAGAGCCTGGAACAGGATGGGTTTGTCGACCGCACAGCGCTGCCGGTGGTGCCGCCCCATGTCGAATACCGTCTGACGGCGATGGGCGAGGAGGTCGCGTTGCAGATGGACGGGCTGACCACTTGGATCGAGGACAATCTGCCGCGCATTCTGGCGGCGCGGGAAGGGAAAGCGTCGGCACTTGAGTGACCGGTTCTTCTCATTGGCAGATTCGGGATGCCGCGCTCAAAAAGCGGCATCCCGACGCTGCGTGTTCTGCCTGGCAAGACAGCAGCCCAACATCGCTTCACTGCCAGAGCGAGCCCTTAACGCTTACGCATCATCAACAGCGCAACCACAATCGCCAGGGCGGCGATCCCGGTCGCGATCCAGCCCAGCGACCCCAGTCCGAAGTGGCCGATACCCAGCCCGCCAAAAATCGCACCCAAGCCAATGCCGGCGTTAGCCGCCGAAATGTTCATGGTTGCCGCCAGTGCCTGAGCCTTGGCACCGGCCTGCATCACGCGCACCTGGCACACCGGAAACAGCGCGGTGTACGCAACGCCCCACAAGA
This sequence comes from Pseudomonas sp. W2-17, assembly GCF_041060445.1. Taxonomy (NCBI): domain Bacteria; kingdom Pseudomonadati; phylum Pseudomonadota; class Gammaproteobacteria; order Pseudomonadales; family Pseudomonadaceae; genus Pseudomonas; species Pseudomonas sp. W2-17. Next base: position 141,974 of record NZ_JAUFNS010000009.1, read on the forward strand.
CCAGCGCGGCGATCAGCCAGACGTGGTCCGTGGCCAATGGAATGGCGGCGGCCATGCCGATACTCAGAATCACCAGGAACAGCACCATCGCGCCCAGCGGGCTGCGATCGACCAACTTTCCGCCCCATTGGTTGCCGATCATGCCGACCGCGCCGAAGCCCATCAGCCACCAGCCGACCTGATTGGTCGGAACGCCGGCCAGGGTCTGGAGGATATCGGCCAGATAGGTGTAAGCCGTGAACATCGCGGTGAACGCGAGCACCGACAGCAGCACGTGGGCGAGGAAGCGCGGCTGTTTGAGGATGTCGGTCTGCTTCTCGCCGTGCTTGGCAGGCGAAGAGGGCAAGGTCGGCATGCACAGCTGCATCAAGATGGCGATGACCAAGGAGATGACCGCCAGCACCCAGAAGCTGCCGCGCCAGCCGAGGGTATCGGCGGCGACGGTGCCCAACGGCACACCGAACACCAAGGCGGCGGAAATGCCCAGGTAAACCCGCGACACCGCCTGACCTGATTTGCCGGGTGCTGCCAGTTGCCCGGCAGTTTCGCTGGCGGTGCCCCAGAACACAGGCAGACCCAACGCCGGAATGAAGCGCGCGAGGGCCATGACCCAGATGTTGGTGGAGAGTGCTGCGAGGACGTTGGACGCGGCGAACACCAGCAGGATGATGGTGAAGAGTTTCTTGCGCTCGACGCCGGCCAGTTTTGCCGTGAGGCACGGCCCGCACAACATCACGGTAAAGGCGAACAGTGTCACCACTTGGCCAGCCACGGCGATCGACACGCCCAGGTCCTTGGCCATGGCCGGAAGCAGGCCGACGATGAGGAATTCAGTGGTGACGATGATGAATGCAGCGATCGCCATGATCAGGATTTGTATTCCTGATCGAGACGTGGCATCCGGCGCGGACGCCGTTGCGGAATGTGAAGGTTGCATAGAAGAAGCTCCAAGAGTCGTTGCCATAGCCTATTGGAGATCTATGTTCTCATCCGCGACATAAATGACTTACTATCGCGAACTCAGTTCAGCAATGGTAATGGCCGTGTTCTCATCCGAGCGTCTCAAGGGCATTGACGTATTTGTGGCGGTGGCTGATTTCGGCAGCTTCGCCAACGCGGCATTGAAACTGAACCTGACGGCATCGGCGGTCAGCAAAAGCATTGCCCGCCTGGAGCAGCGATTGGGCCAGCGCCTGTTCAATCGCACCACGCGCCGCCTGGCCCTCACTGAAGCCGGCGTGAAGTTCTACGCCACCTGCAGCGGCGTGCTGGCTGATCTCGAAGAAGCCGAGCTGGCGCTCGCATCGGAGCGGCATGAGCCCCATGGCCGTGTGCGGATTGATTTGCCGGCCTCCTACGGACGTCTCCACGTGTTGCCGCTGATCCTTAATTTCGTCAGGGAATACCCGCTGCTGCAGCCGCACATTTCGTTCTCCGACCGGTTCATCGACCCGGTGCATGAAGGCATCGATATCGTGGTCAGAATCGGCGGGCGCGATGCATGGGCGGCGGGGTTGGGGCATCGTTTCATCGGCGCTCAGCGACTGGTGTTCTGCGCCGCGCCGAGTTACATCGCCGAGCACGGTCGGCCCGAGACGGACGCCGATCTTGAGCATCATCATTGCATCGCCTACGGCCAGTCCGACGGGCAGGTCGGGCCCTGGTATTTTCGCGGGCGCGTGCCGGGGGATCAGGAGCGGCGCGTCATTCATCCGCGCATTGCCGTCGGCGACGGGGAGGGCGAAGTATCGGCCACGCTGGCGGGGCATGGCATCGCGCAATTGCCGACCTGGCTGGTGCAAACCCACCTCAACGAAGGCCGGCTGGTTGAAGTGCTGCCGGAGCTTGCCACCGATGGACTGCCGATGAATCTGGTCTGGCTGAAAACCCGAGAAGCGCTGCCGAAAGTGAGCATTCTGCTGAAGTACCTGAGCGAACACCTGGCGCCCTACGGCAGCGTCGATTCTGCTACCGGGCCGGGGTGATCGGGGGCACACATGGGCGGCTATAAATCCTTGCCCATGGTCATTTCACAGACAGCCATCCCCGACGTTTCGTACAGCCTCCGCGCTGCACGGTTATCGGAAAACACGTTCAACTTCAGACGCAGAATGCCGCGCTCAATGGCCCATGCTTCGACAGCAATCAGTGCTTGCCTGGCCAAACCCTGACGTCTGAAGGCCGGATGAATCTCCAGGTCGTAGATGAACAGCGTCGCCGGCAACGGCGGGTCCTCCACGACGCCGAGCCACAGGCTGCCCACCTCAACGCCTTCGTCAGTGCATAAGCTATAGAACCAATGTCCCTCGGTTTCCAGACCCTCCGTCAACAGGTCGTTGAAGTCAGCGCTGGCGCTTTTGACGGCCGGCGCCTCAGACAATCCGTAGGTGCGCGCGATATCCCGGGCATACCCGGCGACCGAGCGGGCAGCAAATGCCTGAAAATCAGCGGCGGTCATTGGCATCAGCTTCATGTCTGCGTCCCCGCCTGGGGCACAAGCGCTTTCCCGCGATAAGCCACCAACGCCTGCTCCAGCGCGCCCATCGCCTCATAAAGTGCTGACTGCCGCTCGCCGATAGTGGCGGCCGGCGCCTCGGTCTCGCAGGCCGCCTCCAGCGCTTCGCAGCCCTCGATAACAGCCGTCGCGGAAATGATGTTGGCGGCGCCGCGCACCTTGTGGCCGATGTCTTTCAGCTGCTCCGGGCGCGTGGTCGCGTTCAGCTCGGCGCGGTCCTGACGAATGCTGGCGATGAGTTGAGCGAGCAACCGCTCGTTCATGTCGGCCCTGCCGCCGGTCAGCGCTTCGATGGTGTGCGGATCGAACACAGCCTGGGGCGGCTGAACGGGAGAGGCAGACAGCGTGCCCGACGCAGGCGAAGCTCGCAGCGGCATGACCTTGCTCAGGCGGTCGTTCAGCGCGGTCAGGCTGATGGGTTTGAACAGGCAGTCATCCATGCCGGCATCACGGCAGCGTTGCTTTTCCTCCGGCTGCGCATTGGCGGTGTAGCCCAGCACGGTGCAGCGCGGACGTGCCTCGGTTTGCTCCAGCTGGCGGATGGCCCGCGTCAGGTCGTAGCCGTTCATGACGGGCATGTTGCAGTCGGCGATCACCAGATCGAACCGCTCTGCACGCCAGCGCTCCAGGGCTTCGGCGCCCTGAAGCGCCATGTCGCAACGATGCCCGAGGAAGCACAGTTGCTCGAACAGCAGCAGGCGGTTGGCCGGGTGATCGTCGACGATCAGGATGTGCAGCTGGCCCGAGGCGTGGGGTGCCGCTTCGCGGGCAATGCTTTTCGCATCGAGCGGCTCCAGGGTAGTGAATTCGAAGGTCATCTCGATTCGCGTGCCGTCCCCGGGACGGCTGCTCAGCGTCAGGTTTCCGCCCATCATTTCGCACAGACTGCGACAGATCACCAGACCCAGCCCTGCGCCAGTGCGCGCCAGCTGCCCTGATTGATCGACCTGGGCGAAGGGCGCAAACAGCCGCTGCTGGTCCTGTTCGGTAATCCCGATGCCGCTGTCGTGAATCACCACCTGCACGCGCATTTGCTGCGGGCTGCGGCCGGCTTCGGTCTGCAGGCTGATCTTGACCTGGCCCATTTCGGTGAATTTGATGGCATTGCTGATGAGATTGGAAAGGATCTGCTTGAAGCGCAGCGGGTCGATCAGCACGTCCGTGTTGGTTCGCGCGTCCAGATCCAGCGCCAGCGTGAGGTTTTTTTGCCGAGCCAGGCCATCGAACACCCGCACCACGGATTCGACCAATTGGCGCAAATTGGCGCGCTCGGGGCTCAGGCTCAATCGGCCGGACTCGATGCGCGCGATGTCGAGAATATCGCCGATCAGTTCCAGCAAATCCTTCGCCGAGCTGTAGGCCACTTCAATGGCCGGGCGGTCCAGGTGACCATGATCGGCACGCTTCAGGGCCAGCTCGAGCATGCCGATGACGGCGTTCATGGGCGTGCGGATCTCGTGGCTCATCGTCGCCAGAAAGGTGCTTTTCGCGCGGTTGGCATCGTCCGCCAGGTCCTTGGCCGTCTGCAGCTGCTCGATCAATTGCCGCCGTTCGCTGATGTCGATCCAGCCGCCAATGATGCCTTGCACTTTGCCGAGGGAGTCGCGGAACGGCAGGATCCAGTGGTAGATCGTCAGCTCGCGGCCGCCGATGTGCAGCGAGCGATCAAGAATCAGCGGCTCGTTGTCGGCCATGACCCGCTTGTAATCCTCGACGTAGCCCAGGGCCTCTTCGGTATCGCTTAGCACACCGTCCAGAATGCTTTTGCCGATCACGTCCTCGCGCCGCTCGGCGAAGGCGGCGAGGTAGCTTTCGTTGCACATTTTCAGCAGGCCGTCGCGGTCGCGGACGTAGATGGGATGAGGCGTGCCGTTGACCAGCGCGCTCATGAATTCGAACTGATCGTTGAGCGCCCGCTCGGCGCGCTCGCGCTGTTTGATCTGCCGACGCATCCAGGCGTTCCAGGCCAGCGAGCCCAACAGCAAAAGGCTGGCGCCGCCGATGATTTGGTAGATCAACAGCTCATAGTCGTGCCACGCGCCGCTGCTTGGCGGGGTATAGGTGCGCCAGCGATTGTTGATCGCGGCCAGGTCCTCCGGGGCGATGCTCGACAGCGCCTTGTCAAGAATCGAGGTCAGCTCGGTGGCATTGCGTGATGTGGCCATGGCAATGCGCGCCGGTTCCTGCCCGACCGTCACGCGCATCTGCAGCGTGTCGTTCAACGCCCGGGAGGACAGAAAATAACTGGCGCTGAACAGCGACGTGATGGCGCCCTCTGCCCGGCCGTGGGCGAGCATGTCCAGGGCTTGCGCCGGGTTGTCGACCTCCACCGGATAAATGCCCGGGTGGTGGTCGCGCAGGAAGGGCAGGATCGGGCTGCTGAGGGCCAGCGCCACCCGCTTGCCGTCCAGCTGATCGAGATTGGAGGGCGCCGAGGTTTCCTTGCGCGTGACCAGCACGAACACGTTGTCCATGTAGGGACGGCTGAAATTGAAGCGGTTCTGGCGCTCGTCGCTGGGGATCATCGCGCCGATCAGGTCGGCCTGGCCCTGGCTCAACTGATTGGTCATGTCGTTCATGCTGGCGGCATGGCTGACTTTAAAGGTGAGCCCGGTGCGCAGGCGGATGAGTTCGAGCAAATCGGCGGTGACGCCGCTGAAATTGCCGGCCGCATCAAAGAACGTCAGCGGCGCGTAGGCTTCGTTGAACACCACGCGAACGGTCGGATGCTGGGCGATCCAGCGTTCTTCCCGTTGATTGAGCTGCAGCTTCTGGTCGGTCAGCATCAGGTCGCTGCCGGCGCCCCAGCGTTTGGAAATGGCGATGCGCTCCTCCACCGGAATGCCCTTGAGCACCCGATTGACGATGTCCAGCAGTACCGGGTTGGACGCCTCCACCGCGAAGCTGAAACCGTTTGCCTCGTGCTTGCCGAAATTGGCCATCTGCACGTTGTTCAGATAGCCCTTGTTGATCACGTAGTGGGTTGAAATCGTGTCCCCCAGAAACACGTCGGCCTGGTTGAAGGCCACGGCGTTGATCGCACTCTGGAAGGAGGGGAAGGTCTGCAGGCGCGCCTTGGGATACAGCGCGGCGATTTCGTCGGGCGGCAGGTAGTGATAAACCATGCTCAGGCGCAAACCGTTGAGGTCGCCGCTCAAGGGCCGGGTTTCTCCGGCGCGGGTCACCAGCACGGGCTGATCAACGGCGTAGGGCGTGGACAGCACGATCCCGCGCGACGCCGCCTCATAGCCATTGGCGCTGCCCAGCAGGTCGATTTCGCCGTTGCTCAGCGCCTGAACCGCCTCGTCGCGGCTGGCGAAACGCAGGACCTTGACCGGCAGGTCGAGTACGCGCCCGAGAATGCCGACGTAATCGGCGGTAAAGCCTTCATAGTCGTGCCCGGTCAGGGTCATGTCGAAAGGCGGATAGTCCGGCGCGGAGGTGCCGACCACCAGCTCGCGCTTGTTGCGCACCCATTGCCACTGGGCGCGCTCCAGCGTCACGTCCATGTGCGCAGGGTTGGAGCGGCTCAGCAGCGTGTAGCGTTCCGGCGCCAGGGGATCTGCCTGGGTGTCGAAGCCCAGGCAGACCATCACGGCTGCTATCCAATAGTCCTTTAACGCCTTTGGCATCCTGTCTCTCACACTAGCGAATTGCGTTTTGCCATCTCGATAAGTTCTACCAGAGTCTTGGCCTTGAGTTTTTGCATCAATCGGGTTTTGTAAGTGCTGACCGTTTTGTTGCTGAGGAACATGCCTTTGGCGATTTCCTTGTTTGTCCGCCCTTGGGCAAACAGTTGCAACACCATCAGTTCGCGGTCATTGACGAGTTTGAAGCGCTCAAGCTCGTTGGGGTCACCCTCTTTTTTGATCGACGCGGCAAGGGCCTGACTGGGAAAGTAATTGTAGCCGGATAATACCGCCTTGACCGAGCTGACAAGTTCGCTGAGGTCTTCCTGCTTGCACACATAACCCGAGGCCCCCGACTGCATGCATCGGATGGCGAACAGGCTCGGCGCCTGAGCGGTGAGCACGAGAATCTTTGAGGGCAGGTTCATGGCGTTGAAGCGGGCGAGGACTTCGAGCCCGTCCAGCTTGGGGATGCTGATGTCGAGGATGATCAGGTCGGGCATGCATTCACGGACCATCTGCATGGCGTCGACGCCGTTGTCGGTCTCTCCGACCACCTCATAATTTTCGTTTTCCAGAAGCATGCGTATGGCCATGCGTATGACCGGGTGGTCGTCGATAATAAAAATTGAGTTCATGATCAATCCATAACGGGTGGCAAGAAAGCGCGCACCTTATCTCAGATGTTCAAGGCGCACATAAGGAGATCATGCCCGAAGCGCTATATAGGAATGTTCCTACAGAAATAAGCGTATGTGCGTACATGGATGCACGCAGCGGTCATGAATGTTTAATGCGTAACTGCAGTTACCATTGAATTAAATGCATTTAAACGCGCGTGTTTATTTCGAATCGGAATAACCCTACACATTCGCGAAACTGTGCCTACATTTTTAAAAACGTCGCTTTCCGGATATCAACGGCACGTCAGAAATGCGCACTCGGCAGTGGCACTCGATGAGTGCTGACAGATACAAACATTACGCAGGTGCGGACAGCAGACTGATCAGCTCCAGGGTGTTGAGCGGTTTGCTCAGGCACCCCAGCACTGGCAGGCCCATCGCTTTGGCTTCCAACTCAAGGGTCGCCAGGGGATCGGCATCGAGGCCGCTGAGCAGCACGGCGCGCTGGATCAACCCGCGCTGATTCGCCGTCTGTATCAGCTCCAGGCCGCACATGCCGGGCAGACGCTGGTCGCAGAGCAGCAGGTCATAGGGTTCGGCGCTGCGCTCCATGGCCCCGAGTGCTTCGCTGGCATTGAGCGCCGGCGTGATGCGGTACAGGCCGTGGTTGTTCAGCAGGATTTGCAAGGCGATCAGTTGAAACGGATGATCCTCTACCAGCAGGATTCGGAAATCTTTAGTGAACATCGGCGGTTCCAGACGTAGGGGAAGTGAGCGCCGCTGTTTGAAGGCGGGCCGGCGGCGCGCTCGCAGGGCGAGCGGTGTTTTCGGGAGGTAATGGGTCGAGTTGTCCCAAGGCTCGGAATGGCGCGGATTATTCGGCAGGGATGTACGACCAGCGATAAGGGTATTCCGACGGTTGTGTAGGAAATATCCGAAGTTGCTGTTGGATTGCCTGAAGCCCCAACGACAAAGGCCCGAATCCGGGCCCTGATTCAGGGCCTGATTCGGGCTTTTGCCAGCGCTTTCGAAACGGCGGGACCGCTACAAGGCGCCCCTAGACGGGGCTGGAGTGCCCGGTCATCTCACGGGCCATTTCGCTGGCGTAGCTGTCGGTCATGCCAGCGATGAAATCGATGACCCGGAGAAAGGACGTGTGCAGCGGCCAGCTCGGGTCGGGCGCGTTGTTGCCGAGCAGATCGAGAATGCGCCGGCTCTTGAACGACAGGTCATGCCCGCCGAATTGCTCCAGTGCCGCGCCGCAGAACGCATTGAGCAGGATCTCCAGCGTGGTGTAGGCGCCGATTTCGTGGAGCGTCTTGCGCTTGTCCTGAAAGATCTTCTTGCGCGCCATGTCCTTGGCATTAAGCACGCAGCGTTTGGCCGGCCCGTGCATGTGCTCGACCAGATCACCGTGCAGCGTGCCGGCCAGCAGCGCGTCCTGCTGTTCAACGAACGCGCGGGCGGCGGCGTTGGTCAGGTGCTCGATGGCCTTGCCCCGCAGAATCGCGAGCTTGCGACGGCGGGAGTCATTGGGCCCCAATTGGCGATAAGTCTCCGGCAGGTCATCGCCCACCAGACCCAGCAGCAGCGACTCCACTTCGTCGTAGGTGAGCAACTCCATTTCCAGGCCGTCTTCGAGATCGATCAGCGCGTAGCAAATGTCGTCGGCCGCTTCCATCAGGTACACCAGCGGATGCCGTGCCCAACGTTGGTCCTCGATCTGCGGCAGGCCGAGTTTGCCGGCGATCTGCTCGAGGATCGGCAGCTCGCTCTGGTAGCAACCGAACTTGTGCTTCTTGTAGCCCAGCGAGTCGGCGTGACGCGCCGTCCACGGGTATTTCAGGTAGGTGCCGAGGGTGGCGTAGGTCAGCCGCGTGCCGCCTTCGAACTGGTGGTATTCCAGCTGAGTCAGGACGCGGAAGCCCTGGGCATTGCCTTCGAAATTGAGGAAGTCATTGCGCTCGACCTCGCTCATCGCGTCCAGCCAGCCACGGCCGGCGGCCTGTTTGAACCAGTTGCGAATGGCGTCTTCGCCGGAGTGGCCGAACGGCGGGTTGCCGATGTCGTGGGCCAGGCAGGCCGATTGCACGACCATGCCCAGATCGCTGGGGTCACACCAGTCGGGCAGGGCGCTGCGCAGGGTTTCGCCGACGCGCATGCCCAGCGAGCGGCCGACGCAGCTGACCTCCAGCGAGTGGGTCAGGCGCGTATGGATGTGGTCGTTGCTGGTGACCGGGTGAACCTGGGTCTTGCGGCCAAGACGGCGAAAGGCGCCGGAGAAAATGATCCGGTCGTGATCCTTGTGGAACGGGCTGCGCCCCAATTCTTCAGGGCTGTGCAGGGTCTTGCCGAGGCGCTCGCGGGTGAGCAGGGTTTGCCAATCCAAGGCCGGTACTCCGTCGGGTGATTACCGCGCTAGCTTCCCGGTTCGCCCCGCACGCTGCAAGCACAAGATCGCCGACGCGGGATCAAGAAGCCTGATCAAAACCCGGCCGCGTCGACGTCGATCAGTAACAGTCGCTCGCCGTTGTCGAAAAACTGCCCGGCCGTCAGGCAGTACTGATTGCTGGTGGCGTCGCGGTAGGTGCTCGACAGCGTCAGGCGCCGCTCGTGCCAGCCCTCGGCGAGCAGGTGATAGAAGTAGGGCCGCCAGGACCAGTTATGGCCCAGATACCGGGCGTCCGCGGTCCACGCCCCGTTGCGCCACTCCAGATTGGGCGTGAGCTGCGTGCCGTGGCGGTCGCACTGATAAAAGCGCAATAGCCACGGGAAGTCCGTGACCTGGGGCAAATCACTCAGCGGCGCATTGCCTTCGGCCCAGCGCTGCAGCCGGGACATCAATTGCGTGAGTTGCCTGCGCAGGGCCATCAGCTGTTCCCGCTCGGCGACTTTCTTCATCACGTAGCGATCGCGCAGGGCAGCGAAGCGGTCGACGAACGCATCGGCTGCGAAGAAATCCAGCTGCGCCGGGGCGAACAGATAGCCCTGGACATAACGCGATCCGCATTCGAGGGCGAAGTCCAGTTCGGCTTCTGTTTCGACGCCTTCGGCGATGATCCAGCACCCGGTTTTCTCCGCCATCTGCGCAAGGGCCTTGACCACATCGCTGCTGGGGCCGCCCCGCGCTGCGGCCTGAAACAGGCGCATGTCGAGCTTGAGAATGTCGGGTTGCAATGCCAGCACCCGGTCCAGCTGCGAATAGCCGGCGCCGAAATCATCGATGGCGATGCGTGCGCCGGCATCGCGGTAGCGGGCCGCTACCTCATTGAGGCGCTGGCCGTCGCCGCTCAACTCGGTGATTTCGAAAACGATCCGTTCTGCGGGGATCCCATAGCTCTGCAGCTGTTTGAGGCTGGGTGGCGATTCATCGGGGCGCAGGCGGCTGATCCAGCGCGGGGAGATGTTCAGGCTGAGGAACCAGTCGCCCGGCGCCTCATGGAAGCGGCTCAGGGCATTGTCGCGCACCTGCCGGTCCAGCCGACGCAATTGCACGGCCGGGCGCCGCGGATCCGCAAACAGTGGGCCGACCGATTGCAGGCTGCCATCCGCCTGGCGCAGGCGGCCCAGGGCTTCAATGCCGGCGATGCGCCCGGTCGCGGTGTCGATGAACGGCTGAAAACAGGCGAGGGGTTGCCCATCGAACACATGGCCTCCTTAGTGGCGATTGAGTGGAGTGGCGTTGGCGAGGGATTGGCTGCGGGTGTTCGTTCGACAAGCACCGTCGCCTCACCCGATACGCATATTGGGCAAGGCGGGGTTTGTTAGCAAGAATGCAGCCAGAAGGTGTTTAGCGACGGCGGGACGAGTTCTGCAGGGCCATTTTGATCAACGGCAAAACGGTTGCGCTGAACTTGATCAGCCGGGTAACGCTGCCGGTTTTTTTGCTGCGCGTGCCCTTGCCGGTGAGAAATCCCAGCAGGGTGACGACGCCGACGCCCCACAGCGGCCCATGCTTGATGCCGAGGGAGCCGGGCAGGTCGGAGGCCATGCCGCGCATGCGTTGCAGGGGATGCATCAATCGCGAGGATTCCTGACGAATCTCTTGACGGTGCATCTCCATGCGCAGGCGGATCAGCGCCTTGCGCAGCTCGCGACGATTGTGGGTCTGGGGCAATTGAGGTGTGCTCATGGCATCAGTCGCTCGCGGTCGTTAGCCAGTTCTTCCAGGGTCGAATGGAAGGGTGAAGACTCATCGAATACAGCTGCCTTGAGCCGCATTGCACAGAAGATCGCCGCCAGGGTGTAGAACCCGCACAAGCCGATGATCCCGTAGAGGCGATAGCTGTCCCAGACGAGAACCAGCAGCAGCGCGGACAGGCCGATGAGCAGCAGCAACGCGAAAACCAGCGCCAGGCCTGCGAACAGCAGCAGGCTGACCGTGCGGGCCTTCTGTTCCTGAAGCTCGATGCCGAACAGCTCGACATGTGTGTGCAGCAGCCCCAGAAAGGCCGCACCCAACCGCCGTGGCGAAGAGGATTGATCGGTCCCGGTCGGACCTGTCGGCTGCGTCATGGCCGTTAGCGCCGGGTGGCCAGCAGGCCCAGCAGGAAGCCGACGCCAGCTGCGATGCCTACCGATTGCCATGGATTGTTCTGGACATAGTCCTCAGTGACGATGACCGCTTCCTTGCCCCGTGCGCGCAGGGTTTCTTCGGTCAACTTGAGGGTCTCGCGGGCACGGAGCAGGCTTTCGCGAATCTGCTCACGCAGCTCGTCAGCCTGTTCACCGGCCAGAGAGGCCGTGTGCGCCAGCAGTTTTTCCGTATCGGCAACCAGCGTCTGGAAGTCAGACATCAAAATGTCCTGGGCTTTTTCTGCTGTAGGTCGAGCCATGGTTTTCTCCTTAGGGGATGACGATATGGGGTTTCGAGTATGGCGCATTCCTGAAGGTTCATTCCAATCGCGTCAACTGAGCCACCGTTTCGCCTGAAGCGGTTCTGCGCTGTTCCGGTGCACTGGCCGTACGACGCGCTCCAGTGTGGGCGGGCGATTCGAGGAACATCAGGACGCGAGCGCGGACTCGACGGTATGGGCGGCCGGTTCTAGACTTGTCGATCCAACCCTTGGAATCGCAACCACAGAGGGGCCGAGCCATGCCACCGGAATGTCAGCTGTTCGGAACGTTGGGGTGTCATTTGTGCGAGGTGGCCGAGGCCGTACTGATGCCGCTGGTGGAACACGGCTTGATGGTGGAGCTGGTCGACATCGCCGAGCGCGAGGCGCACTACGAAACCTATGGCCTGAGGATTCCCGTGCTGAGGCGGGCAGACACCGGTGCCGAACTGGACTGGCCGTTCGACACCGATCAGGTCGTGCTGTTTCTGAGTGACTGAAGCACACGTGATCAGGGCATGACCACCCGCTTCAACATCGGCTTCAGAGGTATTGCGTGTCGACCACCATGGCTTGAGCGACGGCGGCTTTCTGCTCGTCGGTCATGCCGTCCCAGACGTGCACTTTGGCGTAGTAGCCCAGGCCGGCGACGATATACAGGCTCAGGGTGAGCACGATGAACACCGACATGAACGTCCAGCGACCCACGTCATGGTCTTCGTTGGAAAAGGACTGGGAGTAGTTTTCATCGTTCTGCGATGAAGTCCCGGTGGAGAGACGTTTGATCCATTGAAAGAATTGAACCAGCATGGGCGTAACCTCAAAAGTTGCGAAAGGAAATCAGTGGCCGGCAGCAGCGCTCAGTGCGCGGTACAAATCCTGAAAACGAAAAAAGCCCGTCGATGACGGGCTTTCTTTTTATGAGTTTCAGGTCTGGCAGGCGTTTTCGATTTCGATCACGAGGGTGCTCGTGTCCGCTCGGATTCGCGCCTGCATGCCGATTTCGAAACATTTTAGGACAAATCAATTTGCGCATCCAGCGCTGACCTGTGGTTGTCAGACAACTGGCGCCGGATTTCCGTGCGACATAACGTCGCGCACTTCTGTGTAGCGCGTGCTAGAGCCTTCCGGCAAAACTGTTATTTGCCCGGTCGCGCAAAGATTCTTCGGCGTAGATAATGCCAGCCTTGCCGCCATCACTCTTTTTATTCTGAGCCGTTTATGCCCGCACCTGTGTTTACCGCCGCTCACCGTCAAGCCAGCACGTTGTATCTGCCGCCCGGGCCTTGGCCGACGGTGCTTGAGTGCCTGTGCGAGCGCTTCAGTGCCATCAGCCGCGAGCAGTGGCTGGACCGGATCGCGCGGGGCAAGGTGCTCGACGCTGACGGCCAGCCGATCGCGGTGGACCTTGAGTACCGCGAAGGCCTGCGTATCCATTACTTTCGCGAAGTGCCCAACGAAACGCCGATCCCGGTGCAGGAGTCGATCCTGTACGCCGACGAGCATCTGGTGGTCGCCGACAAGCCGCATTTTTTGCCCGTCACCCCGGCGGGTGAGTACGTCGAGCAGACCCTGCTGCGGCGACTGATTCGCACCCTCGACAATCCCGACCTGGTGCCCTTGCACCGCATCGACCGGCACACGGCGGGCCTGGTGCTGTTCTCGGCCAATAAGCAAACACGGTCGGCGTATCAGGCGCTGTTTCCGACCCGGCAGATTGATAAGCGCTACGAAGCGATCGCGCCTGCGCTCCCGGACATGGCGTTCCCGCGCGTTCACAAAAGCCGGCTGGTCGACGGCGAACCGTTCTTCCGCATGCAGGAAGGCGAGGGGCCGAGCAACACGGAAACCCGCGTCGAAGTCAGCGAACAAAATGGCGGGCTCTGGCGCTACGCGCTGTATCCGGTGACCGGCAAAAAACATCAGCTGCGCGTGCACATGGCCGCTCTGGGCGCCGGCATCTGCAACGACCCGTTCTACCCAAATGTGCTCAAGGATGCCGTGGACGACTACGCCAATCCGCTCAAACTGCTCGCCCAGGGACTGCGCTTCATTGATCCGGTGACGGGAGAGGAAAGGGTTTTCGAGAGCCGGATCACACTGGATTGGTAACGCTGCTCTAGCCGGCGCGGCCCGATTATTTCAGGCAAAAAAAGACCCGCTCGATTGGCGGGTCTTTTACTTTCAGCGGCGGTCTTTTCAAACCGTCGCGATCAAGCGCGGATCACAGTTCTTTAACGGTGCGAACCTGATCTTTGTTGATGCGGGTTTCTTTACCGTCCAGCTGCTTGAACTCGTAGAAGCCCGACTCTTCGTCGTACTTCGGCTCGTCGGTTGCCTGGATTTCACGGCCGTCGTTCAGCGTGATCACCGTTGGCGAAGAGCAACCGGCCAAAGAGGCGAGGCTCAGCGCGAGCAGGAAGGCGGCAGGAAGAGTCCGTTGTTTCATTGCTGTGTCTCCGGGGTATTTTGTTTAGTGATGTGTCTGACGCAGAGTGTAACGGCAAAGTTCCATGAAACCTGCCTGCTGCGCTCAGGGCTTGATCTCGGTCAATAGATCCGGCGTGTTCAGGTTGGCGAGACGCGGGTCGTCGGCCTCGCATTGCAACCCGACGGCGCGCAATTCTGCCAGGGTCCGGCGCGGGCTGCGCTGTCCTTCCTGCCAGTGCTGTTCGAACACCTGCGCGTGACAGGTGGGAATGCAGCACAGAAGCGGCTCCCACTGCTCGCCCTGACGGACCATGACCGGTACGCCCGGATTCGCGGCAGCGGTCTGGCGCAGGCCATCGAGAAGGGCGCGATCCAGGAGCGGCATGTCGCAGGGAATGACCAGCAGATAGTCATGTTTCGCCACGGCAAGGCCGGCGCGAATACCCGCGTAGGGGCCGGGGAAGTCCTGTTGCTCATCCTCGACCAGGCGGTCGGCGTAGCGCGCGTATTGTTCGTGATTGCGATTACACGAAACGATCAGGTCGTCCGTGAGCGGTCGCAGCAGCCCATACAAATGCTCGATAAAAGGCTTGTCGCGCCATGTGATCAGGCCTTTGTCACGCCCGCCCATGCGCCGGCCCTGACCCCCGGCGAGCAGTAGGATGGAGCAGGGCGGCAGGGCTTCGGACGGGGTCATGATCAGCTCGGTCAGCGCGGTAAAAAACAGGTGCTGTGATATAACACCGCCCTGTTTCCTCTACAACCGGACCTCTTCATGAAAGCCAAGGCAGACTCGCCTTTCGTACCCCTGAATATCGCTGTTCTGACCGTCAGCGACACTCGCACCTTTGAAACCGATACCTCCGGCCAGATGTTCGTCGACCGCCTGACCGCCGCAGGTCATGGCCTGATCGAGCGCGTGCTGCTCAAGGATGACCTGTACAAGATTCGCGCCCAGGTGGCGACCTGGATTGCCGATGATGAAGTGCAGGTCGTGCTGATCACCGGCGGCACCGGTTTTACCGGCCGCGACAGCACGCCGGAAGCCGTGGCGTGCCTGCTGGACAAACAGGTGGACGGTTTTGGTGAGCTGTTCCGCCAGATCTCCCTGCCTGACATCGGCACCTCGACCATTCAGTCCCGCGCCCTTGCCGGTCTGGCCAATGGCACGCTGGTGTGCTGCCTGCCGGGCTCGACCAACGCCGTGCGCACCGGCTGGGACGGCATTCTCGCCGACCAGTTGAACAACAGCTTTCGCCCGTGCAACTTCGTGCCGCACCTGAAGAAGGCCGAACCCTGCGCGACGCGCGGGTGAGCCGCCATGAGCGCACCTGAAATGAGTGGTCTCATGCCGGTCGAAGAGGCTATGCAACGATTGATGGACCTCGCCGCCGCCGCACCGATCACCGAGCGTGAAACCGTGGCGCTGGCCGATGCCCAAGGGCGCGTGCTGGCCGAGGATCTGGTCTCGACGCTGGACTTGCCGCCGTGGCCGAACAGCGCCATGGACGGTTATGCGATGCGCGTCGCGGACTGGACCGGCGAGCCGCTGCCGGTGAGCCAGCGCATTTTCGCCGGGCAGGCGCCTGAGCCGTTGCAGCCGGGCACCTGCGCGCGAATCTTCACCGGCGCACCGGTTCCTGAGGGGGCTGACTGCGTCGAGATGCAGGAGAACGCCGAGGTCCAGGCGGACGCGACAGTGCGCTTTCTCGAGCCGTTGAGCACCGGTCAGAACATCCGCCCCAAAGGGCAGGAAACCACCGTGGGCGACAAGGTACTGGACGCCGGTACGGTCATGAACCCGATCGAACTGGGCCTGGCCGCGACCATGGGTTTTGGCCATGTGCAGGTCGTGCGCCGCGCCCGGGTGGCTGTTTTGTCCACGGGTGACGAGTTGATCGAGCCGGGGCAGCCCCTGGGCCCAGGGCAGATCTACAACAGCAATCGCGTGTTGCTGTGCAGCTGGTTGACGCGACTGGGCTGCGAAGTGGTCGATGCGGGCATCCTTCCCGACAACCTCGAGAAAACCCGCGCAGCGCTGGGCAGCCTGAACAACGTTGACTTTATCCTCTCCACGGGCGGCGTGTCCGTCGGCGAAGCGGATTTTCTCGGCCACGCGCTGCGGGAAGAAGGCGAGATTGCGCTGTGGAAACTGGCGATCAAACCCGGCAAACCGCTGACCTTCGGCCATTTTCGTGGCGTGCCGGTGATCGGTCTGCCCGGCAATCCGGCGTCGACGCTGGTGACCTTCGCGTTGCTGGCCCGGCCCTATCTGCTCAGACGCCTGGGCGTGCAGGCCGTCAAGCCGCTGCAGTTCCAGGTGCCTGCTGCATTCACCTGGACCAAACCGGGGAACCGGCGCGAGTACCTGCGCGGACGCCTTGAGCAGGGCCGGCTGGTTGCCTACCGCAATCAGAGTTCGGGCGTGCTGCGCAGCGCCGCCTGGGCCGACGGGCTGATCGAGATTGTGGAAGGGACGACGGTGACGGAGGGCGACCTGCTCAACTTCATTCCGCTGAGCGAAGTTATGGGCTGAAGAGGTGAGCCTTCTTCAAAAGGCTCAATTACACAAGCGGGGAGTGGGCGGGAGTTTTCACCCGCACCGCATAACGTGTGGGAGCGAGCTTGCTCGCGAAAGGGCCGGTGTTCGCTCCACATTTCCGGCGGCCAAAACACTGCCTTCGTGAGCAAGCTCACTCCCACAAGGTCCCATGCGCCGGTGATCGTGGCATGGGCCTGATCTTGCACGTCGAAATTCCGCTTGGCCTACTTCTTGGCCTTGGCTGCAGGCTGCGCATCACTTGCTTCTTCGTCCATCCGGTCGGATTCAAACAGCTCGGACAATTCAGTCCGGGCTTCCAGCGCGCTTTGCATGACCTTCGCGGCATCGTCGTAGATCAGGTGCTGGCGATTCAGCACTTGTTCGTCATGACGCTTGAATCGATCGATGCGCGCGGCCGCCTGGGTTTCACTCAGGCCCAGTCCGATCAGCGTGCGACGGGTCATTTCCAGGCTCGAATAGAACGTCTCCCTTACCGCTTCGGCGTCCAGATCCAGCAAGCGGTGAACGTGCTGGCGGTTACGGGCCCGGGCGATGATCTTCATATGCGGGTACAGCCTGCGCACCAGTTCGGCGGTCTTGATGTTGGTGTCCGGGTCGTCCGTGGCGATGACGAAATATTCGGCCTGGTCGACCTTCGCCGCGCGCAGAATTTCCGGGCGCAGGGGGTCGCCGTAGAACACCGGCACATTACCGAAGCTGCGGGTGAACTCGATGGTTTCCACCGACGTGTCCAGCGCAATGAACGGGATGTTCTGCGCGCGCAGGATACGCGCAACGATCTGCCCCATCCGGCCCATGCCGGCGATGACCACGCGCGGGTTGTCGGATTCGATCTCCTTGTACTCGGCCGGCACTTCCTTGACCACCGCCTTGGGCTTGAGCCAGCGTGCCATGACCAGCAGCAACAGCGGCGTCAGTGCCATGGACAAAGTGATCGTCAGCACCAGGGTGTCGTACAGCGCGGCATCGAACAGGCCCTGATCGCGACCGATCTTGAACACCACGAAAGCAAATTCACCGCCCGCCGCCAGGACCAGCCCGAGACGCAGCGCGCTTTGCTTGCCCAGCCCGCCCGCCAGGCGACCGACGAAAAACAGCAGCGGCAGCTTCAGGCCGATCAACAGCAGCGTCAGGCCCAGCACGGTGAACGGCGAGTTGATCAGCAGGCCGATGTTGGCGCCCATCCCGACGCTGATGAAGAACAACCCCAGCAGCAGGCCCTTGAACGGCTCGATCTGCGCCTCCAGCTCGTGGCGGTACTCAGAGTCCGCCAGCAGCAGACCTGCAAGAAACGCCCCCAGCGCCATGGACACGCCCACCAGGTCCATCAGCCACGCCGTGCCGATCACCACCAGCAGGGCGGTCGCCGTGGAGACTTCCTGCAGCTTGGTTTTGGCGACGATGCGGAACACCGGCCGCAGCAGGTAGCGACCGCCGACCACCACAATGGCGATGCCACCGAGCACTTGCAGGCCGTGACGCAGGGAATCGCCGGAACTGGCATCGTGGGAACCGCCAGCCAGCATCGGCACCAGCGCGATCAGCGGGATGGCCGCAATGTCCTGGAACAGCAGAATGGCAAAGGCCAGGCGACCGTGGGGCGCGTTGAGCTCCTTGCGTTCGGCCAGGCTTTGCAGGCCAAAGGCGGTCGAAGACAGCGCCAGCCCCAGGCCGAGCACCACGGCGCTGTTGAGCGGCTGATTGAAGCCCAGCAAAGCGACGGCGCCAATGACCACCCCCGTTAGCAGCACCTGTGCCATGCCAACGCCGAATACCGATTTGCGCATGGTCCAGAGGCGTCGCGGCGACAACTCCAGGCCAATGATGAACAGCAGCAGCACCACGCCCAGTTCGGAGATGTGCGCGACGCTTTGCGGATCGCCGATCAGGCCCAGGCAAGACGGGCCGATGATCACGCCCGCGATCAGGTAGCCAATCACGGCGCCCAGTTGCAGGCGTTTGGCCAGAGGAACCGTGAGAACGGCGGCGAGCAGGAACACGACTGCGGCCTGCAACAGGCTGCCTTCATGGGGCATTGGGAACTCCTTGTTGAAAGAGGGCAGAGGAAGAATTCTGCGTTTTTTGCAGACCCGTCCTACTGCCCTGAAAACGCTTGAACGACTGAAAAGTGCGCGTATTAAACCACGTGAAAGTGACGGACATCAGCGACCGAGACGCTTCGTCGCAGGCCTGGCGCGGGTGGTGGCGTGTCAGCGTCGACGTGAGCAGGTACCATGTCCGCACATTTGTACCGCGCCCCACATCTCGACCGGTTTTCAGGAATCCCGCAATGACCAACAAACAGCGTCTGATTTACTCGATCATCATCGCCTTGAGCGTTCTGGCGATCATGCTTGGCCTGTCCCATCTGCAGACCACCGGCGTGCTCAGCGAAAAGACCTTTCAATACATCGCGATCTTTGTCGCTGTCGTCGTAGTGGTGCTGAACGGCGTGCTGCGGCGCAAGGTCAAGCGCTGATCCGCGTTGGCGCCGTTTTAGCCGGCGTCGGCGCTGCGATCTAATGCGGCAGCATCAAGCGGTTACAAACGCCGGATGAACTATTTTTCTGGTCACGAACTCCAAAAATTCGCCTTTAAAAAGCCCGAAAAGGGAAATGGAGTTCAATCATGATCAAGAAACTTACCGCTGCCGTCCTCGCCACCGCTGCCCTGACCACTGCTCAGTTCGCTCTGGCGGACAAGCCGGGCGCTGGCTGGATCACCATCGAGAAAGCGATCGAAAAAGCCAAGTCGGCGGGTTACACCGAGATCTACAAGATCGAAGCCGACGACAAAGGCTACTGGGAAGGCGAAGGCCGCAAGGCGGACAGCCTGACCTACGAATTCCGCATCGACGGCACCTCCGGCAACGTCCTGCGCGATCAGAAAGACTGATCACCCCGGCGCTTGCGCGCGTGTGGGAGCCCCCCGGGCTTCCACATCCATCCTCACCGAATTCCTCGCACTGCTTCGCTTTAACCCTTCTCGGCTTTACTCCCGCCTGTATATCCGACAACCTTGCCGTCCCCATTTCCGTCAGCAGGAAGCGACGCATGAGTGTCCGGATCGAATTCAAATCCAACCCCTCCGAAGAAGAACGCCTGCAGATCCTCGAGCCATTGAAGGATTACAACGCAGCCATGGCCGGCGACGGCAAGTCAGAAAAGTTTGCGCTGTTTGTCCGCGACGAGCAGACCGATGCCGTGCTCGGTGGCCTGCACGGCCGAATCCTCTATAGCTGGTTGTTCATTGAACTGCTGGTGGTGCCTGAACAGGCCCGGGGGCAGCGCATGGGCACCCAGTTGATGAAGATGGCCGAAGACCTTGCCCGCGAACGGGGCCTGGTTGGCGTGTGGCTCGATACCTTTGATTTCCAGGCGCCCGAGTTCTATCGCAAGCATGGCTATGAGCAATTTGGTCAGCTGGATGACTATCCGCCCGGGCACCAGCGGCTGTTCTTCCAGAAGCGCTTGCAGGCAGAGTAGTCGGCGGTGTGCTGAGGTTTACCTGAATCGGCCCGGGCTGTAAGGCGCGGGATCGGTGAACGGCGTGGCGCCGGTCATCATTTCCGCCAGCAGTCGGCCTGTCACCGGGCCGAGAGTCAGGCCATGGTGGGCGTGCCCGAAGTTGAACCACAGCCCTTTGTGGGAAGCCGCCGGCCCAATGACCGGGCGCATGTCTGGCAAACACGGGCGACGCCCCAGCCAGGGTTCAGCGTCCAGCCGCTCGCCTAACGGATACAACCTTCGGGCTATCGCTTCGCAGCGGCGCAGCTGGATTTCGTTGATCGGCGCGTCTGGTGCGGCGAATTCGACGCCGGTGGTGAGACGAATCCCCCGCGCCATGGGCGCCAGCACATACCCCGCCTGGGCGTCGATGATCGAGTGCTGCAACGGCGTATCCGGGTTTGCCGCGTAATGCATGTGATAACCGCGCTTGATCCCCAGGGGAATAGGGTACCCAAGGCGAACGGTCACCTCTGTCGATTGCGGGCCCAACGCCACGACTGCGTTTCGCGCCTGCACATGTCCTTCGCGTGTTTCCACCCGCCAGCCGTCGTTGTGCTGACAAAGACTGCGCGCGTCACCCTTGAGCAACAGGCCGCCACGCTCGACGAACAGCGCGGCATAACCACGGACCAGTGCACCCGGATCGCTCACGCTTTTCGGGTCGAGCCAGTGAATGGCGCCCAGCGCTCCACTCAGGCAAGGTTCACGCTCGCGCAATTGGCCCGCATCAAGCACCTCGTAACGCAGCCCGTGACGGTCATAAGTGCGGGCGTCGGCCACTGCCAGATCAAATTCCGCCTGATCGCGATAGAACTCGATCCAGCCCTTGGCGCGGATCAGCGAGGTCATGCCTGAGGCCTCGGCCAGCCGGTCGTGCTCGCTCACGCAGCGTTCAATCAGCGGCAGCATTGCACGGCTGGCGCTGGCCAGATTGGCGGGCGAGGAGTTTTGCCAGTACTGAAACAGCCAGGGCGCGATCTTAGGCAGCCAGGTCGGGCTGAAACGCATGGAGGATTGCCGGTTCAGCGCATAGCGCGCCAGCCGCGACCACTCGCGGGGAAAGGCGTAGGGGACGATGCTGGACCGTTCGATCAGGCCGGCATTGCCGTGGCTGGTACCGGCGCCGGGTTCATCGCGGTCCAGCAAGACGACCCGCTGGCCTGCCGCTTGCAGGTGCAGTGCAGAACAGACGCCGACGATACCGGCGCCGAGGACGACGGTTTGGCAATCCACGATCTGGCTATCAGCGGTGAGCGAATCCATTGAGCGGTCCTCGTTCGGTTGAGGGCAGGGCGGCCATTGCGCGAGGCCTGCAGTTTACCCGCTGGTTGCTGCGCATTACTCTTAAACAAGAGTTCTCCAGAAAGAGCCCTCCAGACGCCCGCCGATTCTGTTTCGCTTCCACTTCCAATAATCACAACGGAGCTTCAGATGCCTTCCACCCACGATCGCCAGGCCACCCGGACGATTTCCTTTACTGATCTCACGGAGCTGCTGCGGCAGATCTTTGTGCAACACGGCACCTCGCCAGAAGTAGCGCGGGTGCTGGCCGCCAACTGCGCGTCCGCCGAGCGCGACGGTTCCCACAGCCATGGCATCTTCCGCATCAAGGGGTATCTGTCGTCGCTGGCAGCGGGCTGGGTGGATGGTCGGGCTGAGCCAAAGGTCGAGGACGTCGGCGCAGCGTTTGTGCGCGTCGATGCCATGGGCGGTTTTGCCCAACCGGCGATGCAGGCCGCCAAGGCCCTTGTGATCGAGAAAGCACGCAGCGCCGGGATCGCCATTCTGGCCATCCGCAACTCCCATCACTTCGCCGCGCTGTGGCCGGACGTCGAGCCGTTCGCCCAGGAGGGGTTGGTGGCCTTGAGCGTGGTCAACAGCATGACCTGCGTCGTGCCCCACGATGCGCAAAAACCCTTGTTTGGCACCAATCCCATCGCCTTCGCCGCGCCACGCGCCGACGGTCAACCCATCGTTTTCGATATGGCCACCAGCGCCATCGCCCATGGCGACGTGCAGATCGCCGCCCGAGAGGGGCGCATGCTGCCGCCGGGGATGGGCGTCGACCACAAGGGCCACCCGACCGAAGACCCTAAAGCCATTCTCGACGGCGGCGCGCTGCTGCCTTTCGGCGGTTACAAGGGATCGGCGCTGTCGATGATGGTGGAGCTGCTGTCCGCCGCACTCACCGGCGGCAACTTCTCCTTCGAGTTCGACATGTCGAAGTCACCCGGTGCGCAAACCCCCTGGACCGGCCAGGTGATCATCGTCATTGATCCGGACAAGGGCAGCGGCCAGGCATTTGCCGAGCGCAGCGAGGAGCTGGTCCGGCAGATGCACGGCGTCGGCCAGCAGCGCATGCCGGGTGATCGCCGCTATCGTCAGCGTGAGCGGTCGTTGAAGGACGGGATTGCGTTGTCGGCAGAGGATCTTGATCGGCTGGAAGCGTTGGCTAAACGTCAACGGCTGGACGCTGAAGCGACGTAAAGAAACGTCGCGGAGGCTGCCTCAGTGAGCCCAAAACTCAGGCTCATCCCATGACCATTCGTCGCAACAGGACTTGCGCTGGAGGGGCGATGAAAATACTGTATGTTTAAACAGTATCGAGAAGAAGAGAGCAGCCATGCAAACCAATCAAGTCAACACCCGTCAGGAATTCGCTGCGCAGAAAAACGAGTCGTCATTCAGCAGCGTGTGGGGCAACGAGATGCAGCGTGAGGACTTTCTTGCTCTTGCGTCGGGACTTCGCCAGTTCAGTGCGAGTCAGGCCGATATCGCATTTGTGCCATCAAGCGCGGGTTACGCCACGGGCAACGCCAACGTCTATGGGGCTGAACTGGGTCAGCTCGCAGGGGAATAATGTCATGAGCGTGCTCCCGGCAAGACAGCCGGGATTGATTCAGGGTTTGAATCGCACCAGGACCGGGACGGGCGTCTGACCGTTCACCGTGGCGTCTGCGTCAGGCTGGCGCATTTTACCGGTGCGAATCATCGCCAGGGCGATCAATGTGCCCACGGCCGATAGCGCCAACCAACCCAGTAAGAAAGAAATCATAGTCTGGTTCTCCGAACTACAGAAATCGGGCTGCCATTCAAAAAGAATAGCGGTACATCAGAACCTATCGGCCACGAAGGTGATTCCTTGAGCCGTCAATTCGGAAGATTGACCAATTGAGCCCAAGGGCGCAACTCCCTCGGACCAATGGGGTCTTGCTCTTTGAACACAGTCAACTTCAGGACCCTCGTTTATGAAAGATCTCGGCTCACGTCTGAAAGAAGAACGCAAACGGCTCGGGCTGTCGCAACAGGACTTCGGCTCCATCGGTGGCGTTGAGGCCAACGCCCAGGGCAAATACGAAAGCGGTGAACGCATCCCGCGTTCGGATTACCTGGCGGCGCTGGGCAAGAAAGGCATCGACGTCATGTACGTGCTGTCAGGCGAGAGGACACCGATCGCTACCGACACGCTGAACGACGCGGAGCGGGCAGTCATTACTCATTACCGGGCGCTCAGCGAAGATGACCGCGAGGCGATTTCGCAATTGGCTACGTCGCTTTCAGAGTGCGCGACCGAGTTTTCCCGCTCTGCGTAAGAAGGGCACGCTTTGCGCAGAGGAGTCACGAGGGCCGGTTGCAAGAAAATATATGGAACGTATATGCTCCGTATATTCTTCGAGAGGTCGGTATGGGACTGGTAAAAATTTCCGAACAGATGCACGCCAACATACGTTGCGCCAGCGCGGCCTTGAGTCGCTCGATCAATGCTCAGGCCGAACACTGGATGCGGGTGGGCATGCTCGCCGAGCTGCACCCCGGTCTGAATTACAGCGAAATATGCCAGTTACTGATCCGCGCTGAAACCTCCGGCGGTGCCGTATTGAGCCTTCAGCCCTGCGATCTGGTACCGGATCTGGCTCCGGCCCGGGCGGTGTCCCGATGAGCATTAGTCTCAAAACCGAAGCCGATCTGGTCGGGTTGCGTGTGGCGGGGCGCCTTGCCGCCGATGTCCTGGCGATGATCGCAGAGCACGTCAAGCCGGGTATTAGCACAGAAGCGCTGGATGACATTTGCAACGCCTACATTGTCAACGAGCTGAAAGTGATCCCTGCCAACGTGGGCTACCACGGGTTTACCAAAACCACCTGTATCTCGCCCAACACCGTCGTCTGCCATGGCATCCCCTCAGCGGATGACGTGCTTAAGGACGGCGATATCGTCAATATCGACGTCGCGGTCATCAAGGATGGCTGGTACGGCGATACCAGCCGCATGTACTACGTCGGGGAGGTCAGCCCGCTCGCCCGGCGCCTGGTTGAAACCACGTACGAAGCTACGCTGGCGGGGATACACGCGGTGAGACCCGGTGCGACCCTGGGCGACATCGGCCATGCCATCCAGAGCGTGGCCTACCGCGAAGGCTTCAGCGTAGTGCGTGAATACTGCGGGCATGGGATCGGTCGCAAATACCACGAAGAACCTCAAGTGCTGCATTACGGCGCGGCGGGCAAGGGGTTGAAGCTCAGGACCGGCATGGTCTTCACCATCGAGCCGATGATCAACGCCGGCAAACCGGGCACTTATGTGCTGGATGATGGCTGGACCGTGCTCACCCGCGATCAGTCATTGTCGGCGCAGTGGGAACACATGGTGGCGGTGACCGAGACGGGCTTCGAGCTACTGACCCCGTGGCCGGACGGCACGGGCGACTACCCGCCGGTCTAAGCGCGGGCGTTGAGCAAGGTTGAGCAAAGGGGTCTGGACGCATGAAGTCACAATAGCGAGCGTGACGAAAACGGGACTTGGCTTGTAGGCTCTTTCTCGTTCCCCTGTGGTGCTGCTTCCTGACAGGCTTGGAATGATCAGTGCAGGTAGCACCAGGGGAGAACACCACTTATCGAACACAAAAAAACCGGCCTTGGCCGGTTTTTTGTTGCCTGCGTAAACCTTAATGTCTGGATGGCTCAGCTTCCAACTGCCTGGCAGCCACGACCCCGGAAGAACTGAGCTTAACGGGGTACTTCAACGTGCGATCCCCTTCAGCAGGTCGGTTAACGCACCCGTCGTGAATCAATCCGGCCGCCTGCAAATGCTCGAGGGTGTCTGCAACCGCATTCTCCCCTCGGTAGTTGTCCAGAACTTCCTTGCCCAGGCCTGCCGGGTGGGCATGCAGCAATCGGGTCAGGACTTCCTGCTTCAGTGCGTTATCGATGGTCATGTTTATCTCGCTTTGCTGGTGTGATGAGCGCTGCTTGTAAATTCCGACCACGTGAATCCGGGTTTGTTTGCAGTTTTCCTCGATCAGGTGCGTTTCCATTGCACCTGCGTGACGCCCAGGCCTTCGGCGTAAAGCAGCGCGCGTTTCACCGGCCCCGCGCAGATGTGGCCCTCGACGGCGCCCACCCCTGCGTGCAAGGTCGCAAAATGCAGCACGTCACTTTCGCAGAGATGATTGCCTTGATGATTGAAGTGCCGCGGCTCGCCCTGAAACCAGTAATGAATTTCAAAATCCTTATAGTCATTCATGGTGCTGGCCTGTAGGGGCGTGCGTTAACGCCGGCTGAATGAGGGGCTTGCTTCATGTACCTGACAGCCTGCACGTCGACTGCATCGGCATTGCTGTCACTTCATTTCGAGATCGATACAGGCTGATCAACTCTCAATGGCCTGGGACCGTAATGCATCTCTACCTGAGACGGGCCATCCGCAATCGGGTTGCGAAGCGGCCGACCGGCGCAGAATTGCACACCTTCACAAGGGTTTGAAATCGTTGGTCGATGGGCGGCCATGTGCCATATCGATATGGATATTCGCCATACATCCAGACGCGTTGACTGGGGATAACAGGGCGTTTTCGAGGGGATGCCGGGGATTAAACTTGCCCGCGAAGGTGAATGCTGGAGGGGTCGGAAATGTTTTGTGTGGAAAAGGCAAATTGATGGCCCGCTTCGGCCGGCTTTTCTGAAAAAATCCTTTTTTATCAATTGATTCCGGGATGAACGGGTATGCGCAGTGTGGGCGTGGCGGTAGTGGCGGTTTTTCTGGCAGCGGTGTCTGTGACCACGCAGGCCAAGGACCTCAGCAAGAACGACCTGCAGGTCTGCAAATGGGGAGCAGGTGTCGCGGGGGCGGCGCAGCAGTCGAAGCTCTCTGGCACCACCCTCTACAGCGCGCGCAAAAAACTGCAGAGCCGTAAGTTCGCCAAGCCGTGGATGAGCAAGATGGCGCTGGGCATCACGGAACAGACCTACAAAAGCCCATCGAAGCTGAAACCTGCCGCGGTCAAGCAAACCTACTACGAGGGCTGCATCCAGCACGACCTGGCGCGTAAATGACTGGCGGATTATTCGGCGTTAGACAGCCATTCAAGTCGCCTTCCACAGCGTGGCAGGCGACTTGAGTAGGGATCAGCGCGCGCTGCTGCGGATCAATGGCAGTTGCCGGCCAAATGATAATGCTGCGCTTCGGCAGCCGCCGGGCTGTTGAACTCCACCCGGTTTTTCTCGGCAATCGCGTTGTACGAAGGGCAGTCAGGACGGTGGTACACCATGGTCTTCTTGTTGCCGCGAATCGCCAGCGTCAGGTTGGCCGGGTTGCCGCCGGCACTCGCGGCAGGCTTCATCGGATTGCTTGCAGTGGCCGGTGCCTTGGCCGTCACGGCAGACGCCCCGGCAGTACCGTTGCCACCGCTCAAATTGGCGCTGAGGAAAATCGGTGCATGGTCGGACACGCTGTCACGGCCCTTGGCGTGGGTCACGCCGAGGAATGTCGGGTAATCGAACACCTCGACCTTGTTCACCCGGATCGCCGACTGCTTGCTGATGAAGATGTTGTCGTAGAGGTTGGCGAATTTACCGTCCTTCGTCGACAGCGTGCTCGCGCCATCAAGTACCAGCGGCCTGGCGCTGCTGTCGAGCTTGTCCCACGCGGGCGAGTTGGGCGGGGTGTTGAAGTCGCCCATCAACATGATCCGGTTGTTGCCCGGGTAGGTTTCCTGCAGCCAGGTCCAGTAATTGGACAGCGCGACGATTTCCGAAGCACGGTCCGCCTGGTTCTTGCCATACAGGATGTGCACGGTGGCCACGACAAAATTCTTGCCGTCCTTGAGCGAGCGGAACTGCGCAGAGTAGGGCTCACGCTCGAAGGTGTCGCTGCGGTCCAGGTAGCTCACGGCGCCGTCTTCATACGCAACGGCATCATCCCGCCAGACGAATCCGTACATTTCCTTGTAGGAAGAGCGGCCCACGGCATGGGACGCCATTGAGCTCCAGTGCTTGCCGGTTTGCCGGGTCAGCTCCTTGGCCAGGGCCTCCAGCGCGTCTTCGCTCATCAGCTCCTGCACCGCGAGAAAGTCGACTTTCTGCGCGACTTTGGCGATGCCCTGAAAGTCCTTGTTCGGGCGCACGCTCAAGTGCTCCAGGTTCCAGGTGCCAATGTTGACGTCAGCGCAAGCGGTTTGCAGGAAAGTGAAAGACAAAAGCAGAGCGACACAAAATCTGAGCATGTTCATCCAACTGGGTTATTCATCGAGGGAGTTTGATTCGGGGTGCAGCGGTGGCGGGTCGATGGCCGTGAGCTGTGCGCCTGCGGCCACCCCTGCCGTCGCGGGGATGTCTGGCCATGACCTCGGCCTCAAGGACGCCGGCAGGTCAATCTTCCTTGGGCACGGTCCAGAAAATCTGCACACCGCCGTCGTCCCGCCAGGCCAGGGTCACGTTGTCGTTCTCGTCGATCTCTTCCAGTAACTGTTTCCAGTCGTCTTCGAGTTCGTCCGCAAGCCGGAAAATCAGTGCCGCGCGGGCTTTCTGTGCGCTCTGCGAGTTGATGATTTTCTGCACCCGCATGGCCATGCGCTCGTAGTGCCCTGGCGATGCTGCGGTTGACGCGTTGGTGTCAGACACGACGTGACCCTCCTGTTCGCTGTATGCGCATACAGTATTTGAGTGTCGGACGTTTCGCAACAGCGGATCGGACAAAAACCTCCTTTGACCCAAGTCGCTGATTTTTCGGTTGATTGTCCGGGGTTGCGAACCAAAGTCGATGGCGCTGATCTGATCTGCTAGATGACGATTCAGCGTTTGAGCGCATGACGCTCGAGCCCTACACACCAGGAGGCTTTTATGAAGATTCAATCATTGCTGATGCCGGTCGCGTTCGCCTGTTGTGCAGCGTTGGCGGGTTGCTCTACGTCGACCGTGGTTACCTTGCAGAACGGCACGCAGTACGTGACCAAGGATGCGCCGAAGACCAAGAGCAAAGACGGCTTTTATGAGTTCGAGGACATCTCCGGCAAAACCATCCGCGTGCGCGCTGACGAGGTAGCCACCGTCAAAGAAGAGGACTGAGCCACGCCGGAGGGCCCGGCTGGCATGGCCGCCGGGCCCACGCTCTGTGCAAATTCATCCCGATCTGAATGGAACGTCTTCGCATTGCCGTCGCTCTAAGCGAGGCTTTCTGCTCACGATATTTCCTCTCAGGCCCTAATTATGGATACCCCACCCAACACCGGGTTCAGCGCAGAACCCCTGCGTTTCCTTGCCAACGGCGGTGCGGTCGGTGATCTGCTTCAGTCCCCATTGATGGACGGCTTGCCCCTCGGCGCGCCCTCTGACTGGCCGGACAGTCTGAAGGCCCTCATGGGCACGATTCTCCCTGTGCAGGCGCAGATTGTGCTGTTTTGGGGACCCGAATTCGTGGCGCTCTACAACGACGCCTATGCGCCGAGCATCGGCGAGAAACATCCCCGCGCCCTTGGCCGGCCTGCGGTCGAGAACTGGCGCGAGTTGTGGGACGACCTCGAGCCGCTGCTGCGCGGCGTGCGGGAAACCGGGCAAACGTTTGCTGCCACGGACCGTGCCTTTTATATCGAACGCCACGGCTACGGCGAAACCGTTTACTTTGACGTCTCCTATTCTGCGGTACACCAGAGCGACGGGGCCGTGGGCGGCGTGCTCTGCGTTGTGACCGAAACCACCGAGCGCGTGCATTTCGAACGTCGTCAGGCACTGCTGCTTGAGCTGGGCCAGGCCTTGCCGTCCATTCGCGACCCCGAGCAGATCGAAGCGGACGTCATCCGGCGTATCGGGCGCGAACTGGGCGCCGCCCGAGTCCACCTCGCGGAGGCTGACGAGCAGGGCGACTTCGTCATTCGCCGTGAATACCGGCAGGGTGACGTGACGACCCGATCAGGGCTGATCGCCGTCAGCGATGACAGCTGTTCTGCGTTGCGCCAGGGCGTTACCGTGCAAGCGGCGATGAAGGCTGATGCCGTTCTGGCTGACCCTCGCGACGTTGCTCTTCAGCAGGACCACACAACGAGTCTGGCCGTGCATGTGCCGTTGATGCGCCATGACGTCCTGGCCGGCGTGTTCACTGTTGAGTTCGACGGGCAACGGGTCTGCAGCCCCCATGACATTCACATCATCGAAGAA
Source organism: Pseudomonas sp. W2-17 (assembly GCF_041060445.1). Classification (NCBI taxonomy): domain Bacteria; kingdom Pseudomonadati; phylum Pseudomonadota; class Gammaproteobacteria; order Pseudomonadales; family Pseudomonadaceae; genus Pseudomonas; species Pseudomonas sp. W2-17. The sequence continues at coordinate 171,506 of NZ_JAUFNS010000009.1, forward strand.
ACAGCCAAGCTGGGCTGGCAATGGATCAACCACACGCGGGCTGAATCGGCGCTGCACGCCAGTTCCGCGCAACTGGCCGGGATGTTCGAACAGGCAGGCGCCGGGATTGCGCTGTGTGATCACCGAGGCGTTTTTCAGCAGGTCAATGATCGCTACTGCGACATCATGGGGCTGCAGCGCCGGGCCATCGACGGCCGCTCAATCCTCGATCTACAGAACGACCTCGCACCTGACACGCAGTCGATGTTCCATGAGAATTTCTTGACCGCCGAAGCGCCCTTCGAGCTGACCCAGCACCACGTGCGCGCCAACGGCTCCGTGGTGTGGGTGCAGACCCACGTGACGCCGCTGCTCGACGCGGAACAACACCTCAGTGGCTTGCTGTTCGTTTGCGTCGACATTACCGCGCGCGTGGGCGCCGAACATCAACTGATCGAGCTCAACGAAAGCCTCGAACAGCGCGTTGCCACCATGGTGTCCGAGCGCGAGGCGGCCATTTCGCTGCTGCACGAGTCGCGCAAAATCGAGATGGTCGGTCAGCTCGGCGGCGGCATCGCCCATGACTTCAATAATCTGCTGACGCCGATCATGACCTCGCTGGAGTTGCTGCGGCGCCAGCCGGTCAGCAATGACCGTTCCCATCGGCTGATCGACGCCGCACTGCAGGCCGCAGATCGCGCGCGAATTCTGGTCGGCCGTTTGCTGACTTTCGCTCGCAGGCAGACGCTCAAGCCTCAGGTGGTGGCGCTGGACAGCCTGGTCAACGACATGCGTGACCTTATCCAGCGCTCGCTGGGTCCGACCATCGAAGTGATCGTTGAGATTCCTGCCGATCTGCCCAACATCCTCATCGATCCCCATCAGCTTGAACTGGGCGTGCTCAATCTCGCGGTCAATGCCCGGGACGCGATCGCCGAACGCGGCTACCTGAAAATCAGCGCGCGCCCCGAGGTGATTGCCGACAGTCCGGGGTTGGGCCCGGCGCCGGCGCAGGGTTGTTACGTCAGGCTGACAGTGTCGGATAACGGCAGCGGCATGACCGAGGAAGTGCTGCAACGCTGCGTCGAGCCGTTCTACTCAACCAAAGGCGTCGGCAAGGGCACCGGTCTCGGATTGTCGATGGTGCAGGGGCTGGTGCTGCAATCGGGCGGTGGTTTTGATATTCAGTCGGCGCCGGGTCTCGGCACGCGCGTTGACATCTGGTTGCCCGTGTCGAGCGCGGATGTGCTGGCACCGGTAGAAGGCGAGGGCGACTCGGCGCCCGCCGCGGATCACCCTTTTCACGTGCTGGTGGTGGATGATGAGGAACTGGTCCGCTACACCGTTGCGCTGCAACTGCGTGACCTGGGCTATCGGGTGACCGAAGCGGCGTCGCCGTCCGCTGCCGAGCAGATGGTCAGCGCCGGGTTGCGGCCGGACGTGCTGATCACCGATCAGTTGATGGCCGAGAAAAGCGGTACCCAGCTCGCGTTGAGTCTGCGCGAAGTCCTGCCTGCGCTGCCGGTGCTGGTCGTCACGGGGTACACCAGCGATTCGTCGACGCAGATTGCCGGTTTCGAGATGCTGGCCAAGCCGTTCAGCCGCGCTGACATTGCGTCGAAAGTGGCGCAGGTGATCAACGACCGGAAAGCACCGGCATTGATCAGCGAGCAGGCCGGTCACGGCTCTTGATGGGGTGAGCCCTTCACGCCGCGCCCTTCATGCCACGTGCTGCATGGCATGAAGGGTGGCTGCTTCGCCTAAACGGCTCGGCCGATGGCCTGTTCGTAGCACGACAGGAAATACTGCCACTGGGACTCGTCCCAGAATGAGTGCCTTCTGAGTTGCGGAATGTCGTGACGCGCCGCGCCCAGGGTGGTGATCCGGCCGTGGGATTTTTCCAGATCCAGCAGCGCCAGCTCAAAATCAAATCGCGTGTCGGTGACCGTCGCCTTGATGAAGATGTGCTTGGAGCGCATGCAGCCATGCTGCCACTTGCCCAGGTGCATCTTTGCCAGGGTCTCGGCCAGACGCTTGAAGAGTCGCTGATGTTGCTCGACGCTCAAGGTGCTGGCACCGCCCTGGGCATACCAGGTATCAAGATCGATGAAACCGCCCAGATCCTTGGTCACCAGAACGCCTTGCCATACACCGGCAACCTTGCGTGCGCCATAAAAAACCGGTCGTGGTGCGTTGACGCCCAGTTCCTCGAGTTTTGTCAGCGCAATGCCCTCACGCAGTGCAGTCGGGCGGCCTGTGGGGTAACGGAAGCTGCGAAACAGGTGGCCCGTCTGGCGTTTCACGTAAAGCGTCTTGCCGTCATGCACAACGCGTTGCACACCGCTGGTGCCGTTGCGGCGCACGTTTGGTGGCTCGACCCAAGGCCCCGACGTGCCCCACCAGAACTCAAACTCGTTGTTTGCCCGACCCATCATGCGCTCCGAATACTGTAGAAATCTTGCTTGTGCAGCGACTGCCATGTTGCAGTGCGAGCCCCTCTGGCCGTCGCGGGCCTGATTAGTTCACTGCCGCTCAAGGATATTGGCGAATGGCCATTTTGAAGGCGCCCAGCTTACTGGCTTGGCGGGTTCATTAACCAGTCAAACCTGCGGCATTTCCGCCATCCAGCAGACCGTACATGCCGCTTTTGTCTGGTTACGCCGCCAGGCATTCGCGTTGAATGACCCTTGGGACGTGTCCTTCGTGAGCCGCCTCATGCCCGTTCGTCCCATTCCTGTGAAACTCGCGGAATTGCTGGAACCCGGCGACATCCACCGTGCATAACTAAATAAGGAAATTTGCCATGATCTCCACACTTGAACTTTGCCATATCGTCGAATCAGGTTTTCTGCCTGCCAAGTGCAAATGCACCATCGATGCCAACGATCAAATAATGGTGCAGATTTTTGACCGCGAAAGGGGGCATGCCGATCTCTTGGCCGGGGGTATCCCGGTCAGCTCGCTCAACTCCAGCCGCGCCATCGCCAACCTCATTGCCTCGCTCAAAGAAGACTTGAAGCTCCATTCAGCCAGCCGACGTCCGACCGCCCATCAGGAACGTGCGTGACGTAAGCGGCACAACTGATCATTCCTTTCTATCCTCCGATTCAGGGTGCAGGCCACCAGCGCTGCAACGGTGATCGGAGGAGCAGGGCAACACACGGCCCGCCTCTTTTCACCGCTTTGCACAGTTGACAAATCCCTGATCGGTTCCCATAGTTTCGCTCACGCAAACGTTTGCGATTCCGTCGATGCTTCCCCTGACGCGTAAACGCTGCCGATAACAACAATCATAATGTCGGAGTGATTCCATGAAGCTGCCATTCGCTGCACGCCTTCTTGCTGTTGCCATGCTTACCGCTTCCGCTGCAACCCTGCCTCTCTCATCCGCCTTTGCCGACGACGCTAAAAAGCCGACCGTCGCGCTGGTGATGAAATCCCTCGCCAACGAATTCTTCCTGACCATGGAAGACGGCGCGAAGGTCTATCAGAAAGAACATTCCGCTGACTTTGACCTGATTTCCAATGGCATCAAGAACGAGTCCGACACGGCCGCGCAGATCGACATCGTCAACCAGATGATCGTCAAGAAAGTCGACGCGCTGGTCATTGCCCCGGCCGATTCCAAGGCCTTGGCGTCGGTTCTGAAGAAGGCCATGGACGCGGGCATCAAAGTCGTCAACATCGACAACCAGCTTGACGCCGACGTGCTGAAAAGCAAGGGCATGGAAGTGCCGTTCGTAGGCCCGAACAACCGCAAGGGCGCCAAGCTGGTGGGCGACTACCTGGCCAAGCAACTGACCGCGGGTGATGAAGTCGGGATCATCGAAGGCGTGCCGACCACCACCAACGCGCAGCAACGCACTGCGGGCTTCAAGGACGCGATGGACGCTGCGCAGATGAAGATCGTTTCCACCCAGTCGGGTAACTGGGAAATCGACAAGGGCAACGCGGTCGCGTCCGCCATGCTCAACGAATACCCGAACCTGAAAGCGCTGCTGGCCGGCAACGACAGCATGGCACTAGGCGCGGTCTCGGCAGTGCGTGCAGCGGGCAAGGCAGGCAAGGTTCAGGTCGTCGGCTACGACAACATCAACGCCATCAAGCCGATGCTCAAAGACGGCCGTATTCTGGCCACCGCTGACCAGTTCGCGGCGCGTCAGGCCGTGTTCGGTATCGACACCGCTTTGAAGATGGTCAAGGGCGAGAAGCTCGAGATCACCAACGGCGTGATCGAAACCCCGGTCGAGCTGGTGACCAAGCCGCAATAAGCCGGCCTGGTTTTCAGCCAACACATTCCAAACCCGCAGTTTCCAAATATGTACCGCCTGCCCGTGAGGGCAGGTGCGTGGAGATCGTTATGTCAGCGTCTGCTCAGGCCGCTGTTCTATCTGTCAGTGGTATTGGCAAAACCTACGCCCAACCCGTACTCGGTGACATCGACCTGACGCTGATGCGCGGGGAAGTGCTGGCCTTGACCGGGGAAAACGGCGCCGGTAAAAGCACGCTGTCGAAAATCATCGGCGGCCTGGTCACACCGACCACCGGCCAGATGCACTTTCAGGGGCAGCCCTATCAGCCTGCCAGCCGCACCCAGGCTGAAAAGCTCGGCGTGCGCATGGTCATGCAAGAACTCAATCTGCTGCCGACGCTGTCGGTGGCGGAAAACCTGTTTCTCGACAACCTGCCCAGCCGCGCCGGTTTCATCAATCGCCGCAAGCTGCGTGAAGACGCGATCAAGGCCATGGCCCAGGTCGGCCTTGAGGCCATTGACCCGGACACGCTGGTCAGCGAACTGGGCATTGGCCATCAACAGATGGTCGAAATCGCCCGCAACCTGATTGGCGACTGCCATGTGCTGATCCTCGACGAGCCAACGGCGATGCTCACGGCGCGCGAGGTGGAAATGCTCTTCGAGCAGATCACTCGCCTTCAGGACCGTGGCGTTTCCATCATCTACATCTCTCACCGCCTGGAAGAGCTGGCCCGCGTTGCTCAGCGCATCGCCGTGCTGCGCGACGGCAAGCTGGTCTGCGTCGACTTCATGGCCAATTACAACAGCGAGCAACTGGTCACGTTGATGGTGGGCCGTGAACTGGGCGAGAAGATCGACCTGGGCGAGCGCAAGATCGGCGCGGTGGCGCTGTCGGTCAAAGGCTTGAACCGCTCCGACAAGGTCCGCGACGTTTCCTTTGATGTCCGGGCCGGGGAAATTTTCGGGATTTCCGGGCTGATCGGCGCCGGACGTACCGAGTTGCTGCGGCTGATCTACGGCGCGGACGTGGCCGACAGCGGCAGCATCGAAGTCGGCAGCCCGCTGCGCAGCGTGCAGATCAAATCACCGGTGGACGCCGTGGGTCATGGCATTGCCTTGATCACCGAAGACCGCAAGGGCGAGGGGTTGCTGCTGTCGCAATCGATCAGCGCCAACATTGCGCTGGGCAACATGGAAGCCATTTCCAGTGCCGGCGTGGTCAACGGCAACTCGGAGATCGCGCTGGCTCAGCGTCAGGTGGGCGCCATGCGCATTCGCAGTTCCAGCCCGACGCAACTGGTGTCGGAGCTGTCGGGCGGCAACCAGCAGAAGGTCGTGATCGGCCGCTGGCTGGAGCGCGATTGCCAGGTGATGTTGTTCGACGAGCCCACGCGCGGCATTGACGTCGGCGCCAAGTTCGACATCTACGCGCTGCTGGGTGAACTGACCCGTCAGGGCAGGGCGCTGGTGGTGGTGTCCAGTGATCTGCGCGAGCTGATGCTGATCTGCGACCGCATCGGCGTGCTGTCTGCCGGGCGTCTGATCGACACCTTCGAGCGCGACACCTGGACCCAGGATGAACTGCTTGCCGCTGCCTTCGCGGGCTATCAAAAACGTGACGCGCTGCTGTCTGAAGCCGCGCCCAGGATCGACTGATGAAAACTTCTACTTCTCCTGCCGCGCTGCCGTCTCCGGGCAAGCGCAGCGGCAACTACTTCGGCCTGGGCACTTACCTGGGGCTGGCGGGCGCACTGCTGGCGATGATCGTGTTGTTCTCGCTGCTCAGCGATCATTTCCTGTCGTACGAAACCTTCAGCACCCTGGCCAATCAAATTCCCGACCTGATGGTGCTGGCGGTCGGCATGACCTTCATCCTGATCATCGGTGGCATCGACCTGTCGGTGGGTTCGGTGCTGGCGCTGGCTGCCTCGGCGGTCAGTGTGGCCATGCTCGGCTGGGGCTGGGGCGTGTTTCCGTCGGCGTTGCTGGGCATTGCCTGCGCAACGGCGGCCGGTACGCTGACCGGCTCGATCACCGTGGCGTGGCGCATTCCCTCGTTCATCGTGTCCCTCGGCGTGCTGGAAATGGCCCGCGGCGTGGCGTATCAACTGACCGACTCGCGCACCGCGTACATCGGTGACTCGTTCGCGTGGCTGTCCAATCCCTTTGCCTTTGGCATCTCGCCGTCGTTCGTCATTGCCCTGATCGTCATCTTCGCCGCCCAGGCCGTGCTGACCCGTACCGTGTTCGGCCGCTATCTGATCGGCATCGGCACCAACGAGGAAGCCGTGCGTCTGGCGGGCATCAATCCCAAGCCTTACAAGATCCTGGTGTTCTCGCTGATGGGCCTGCTGGCGGGCGTTGCCGCGCTGTTCCAGATTTCGCGCCTGGAAGCCGCTGACCCTAACGCCGGCTCGGGCCTTGAACTGCAAGTGATTGCGGCGGTGGTCATCGGCGGCACCAGCCTGATGGGCGGGCGCGGTTCGGTGATCAGCACCTTTTTCGGCGTGCTGATCATCTCGGTCCTCGCGGCAGGGCTGGCGCAGATCGGCGCGACCGAGCCGACCAAACGCATCATCACCGGCGCTGTCATCGTGGTTGCAGTGGTCCTCGACACCTACCGCAGCAATCGCGCGCGGCGGCGCGGCTGACATGGCCACCATCAAGGATGTAGCGGCGATTGCCGGGATTTCCTACACCACGGTGTCACATGTCCTTAACCGCACCCGACCGGTCAGCGAAGAGGTGCGCAAGAAGGTCGAAGCCGCCATCGTGCAGCTCGACTACGTGCCCAGCGCCGTTGCGCGGTCGCTCAAGGCCAAGGCCACGGCGACCATCGGCCTGTTGATTCCCAACGGCATCAACCCGTACTTCGCCGAACTGGCACGGGGCATCGAGGATTACTGCGAGCGCAACGGTTTCTGCGTGATCCTCTGCAATTCCGATGACAACCCCGACAAGCAGCGCAGCTATCTGCGCGTGCTCCTTGAAAAACGCGTCGACGGCCTGATCGTGTCATCGGTGGGCGGCGGAGACAGCCTCGTCGAGGGCTTGTCCGCGGTGCGCACGCCGCTGGTCATCGTCGACCGCGATCTGGATGGCGTCACGGCTGATCTGGTGCGCATCGATCATGAGCTGGGCGCGTATCTGGCGACGTCGCATTTGCTGTCCCTGGGCCACCGGAAAATCGCCTGTATCTGCGGCCCGGCGCAGACCAGCGTGGCGAAGATGCGTCTGGCGGGGTATCACCGGGCGATGCAGGAAGCTTCGGTCGACGTGCCGGAAAGCTGGGTGGTAGAAAGCGATTTCACCGGGCCCAGCGGCTATCTTGCTGCGGTGAAACTGCTGGAGCAGGATCCGCCGACGGCGATTTTTGCGGCCAACGACATGGTCGGGATCGGCGTGTTGCGCGCTGCTGCCGAGCGGAACGTGCGGGTCCCTGCGGATCTGTCGGTCATCGGCTTCGACGACATCCAGATGAGCCAATACGTTTACCCGGCCCTGACCACCGTCGGCCAATCCATTCTGCAACTGGGCGAGCGTGCTGCCGAGATGCTGCTGCGGCGGATCTCCTCGCAGGGCGAAACCGCTGTCGAACACCTGGTCGTTGCGCCGAGTATCGTGCTGCGCGAATCCACAGCGCCTCCACCCCAGGTATTTACCGAATATCGTTAAGCCGAGCGCTTCGCCCGGTCTAGAAAGTGTTCTGAAGAGTAGACGTCATGCAAGCAAAAGTAGTGATAGTGGGCAGCCTGAACATGGACCTGGTGACGCGCGCGCCGCGTTTGCCCCGGGCCGGAGAAACCCTGGCCGGGCAGTCTTTCGTTACTGTGCCGGGCGGCAAGGGCGCCAATCAGGCGGTAGCGGCGGCGCGACTGGGCGCCAGTGTGGCCATGATCGGTTGCGTCGGCGATGATGCCTACGGCGAACAACTTCGCACTGCGCTGCTGGCCGAAGGCATCGATTGCCAGGCAGTCACCCGGGTCTCCGGCGAGTCCACCGGCGTCGCGTTGATCGTCGTCGATGACAGCAGCCAGAACGCCATCGTCATCGTGGCGGGCGGCAACGGCCACGTGACCGCGTCCGTGGTGGACAGCTTTGATGCGCTGCTGTCCGGGGCCGAAGTCATCATCTGCCAGCTTGAAGTGCCGCTCGACACCGTCGGCCATGTGCTCAAGCGCGGCCACGAATTGGGCAAGACCGTCATCCTCAACCCGGCGCCGGCCAGTGGCCCGCTCCCGGCCGAATGGTTCGCCTGGATCGATTACCTGATCCCCAATGAAAGCGAGGCCACCGCGCTGACCGGTTTGCCCGTCGACAGCACCGCCAGCGCAGACGCCGCTGCATCAGCACTGCTGAAAGCCGGCGTTAGCAAGGTGATTGTGACGCTGGGCGAGCAGGGCGCCCTGTTCGCCAGCGCGTCACGCTCCGAGCACTTCCCGGCGCCCAAAGTGCAGCCCGTTGACACCACGGCGGCAGGCGATACCTTTGTCGGCGGCTTCGCGGCGGCGCTGGCCGATGGCAAATCAGAATCGGACGCCATTCGCTTCGGTCAGGTCGCAGCGGCGCTGTCCGTGACCCGTTCCGGCGCCCAACCTTCCATTCCGACATTTGCCGAGGTTCAGGCCTCTGCGGCACAAGGGCATTCATCATGAAAAAAACCCCACTGCTCAACATTGCCTTGTCCCGCGCCATCGCGTCTCTCGGCCATGGCGACATCCTGATGATTGTCGATGCGGGCATGCCCGTACCGGCTGGCGTCGAGCTGATCGATCTGGCCCTGACCCACGGGGTGCCCGATTTCCTCAGCGTGCTGAATGTGGTGCTGACTGAAATGCAGGTCGAGAGTCACGTCCTCGCCGAAGAGATGCTGTCGAAACAACCGCCAGCGTTGGCCACTGTTTCGAGCTTGCAGGCCTCGGGCAGCCTCGGTGAGCAACGCCTGGTGAGTCATGAGGCATTGAAGCAGCTCAGCCGCGGCGCTCGGGCTATCATCCGCACCGGCGAATGCCAGCCCTACACCAACATCGCGCTGGTGGCGGGCGTGGTTTTTTAACACCGGTTTTTTATTTTCAGCCGTCAGGAACAAGGAGTTCCCATGAATACAACCCGTCATTTTTTCACCGGACTGATCAGGAGTGCCGCGCTGTTGGCCATTTTATCCGCCACGTCGGTTCATGCCGGCGAGAAGCGCGACGTGATCATCGACACCGACCCGGGCGCCGATGACGTCGTCGCACTGCTCCTGGCGCTGGCGTCGCCGCAAGAACTCAACGTCATGGCGATCACCACCGTGGCGGGCAACGTGCGCATCGACAAGACCTCGCGCAATGCCCGGCTGGCTCGGGAATGGGCTGGCCGTGAAGAAGTGCCGGTGTACGCAGGCGCCGGCAAGCCACTGGTGCGCACACCGATCTACGCCGAAAACATCCATGGCAAGGAAGGGCTGCCGGGCGTGGAAGTGCACGAGCCGAAGAAGCCGTTGGCTGAAGGCAACGCCGTGCAGTACCTGGTCGACACCCTGAAGAAAGCTGCGCCCCACAGCATCACCATCGCCATGCTCGGGCCGCAGACCAATCTGGCGCTCGCGCTGATTCAGGCGCCGGAGATCACAGAGGGCATCAAGGAAGTCGTGGTCATGGGCGGCGCCCACTTCAACGGCGGCAACATTACCCCGGTGGCCGAATTCAATATCTTCGCCGACCCCGATGCGGCGAAGGTGGTGCTGGCCAGCGGCGTGAAGCTGACCTACGTGCCGCTGGATGTCACCCACAAGATCCTCACCAGCGAAGCGCGCATCAAGCAGATCGATGGCCTGAACAATCAGGCTGGCAAGCTGGTCAGCGGCATCCTCAATGAGTACGTCAAAGCTGACATGGTCCATTACGGCCTGCCTGGCGGGCCGGTACATGATGCGAGCGTAATTGCCTGGCTGATCAAGCCCGAGTTGTTCAGCGGCAGGGAGGTGAATCTGGTGGTCGATAACCGCGAGGGTCCCACCCATGGCCAGACCATTGCCGACTGGTACGACACTCTCGCTCAGAACAAAAATGTGTTCTGGGTCGAAAACGGCGATGCCCAGGGCTTTTTTGACCTGTTGACTCAGCGCCTGGGTCTATTGAAGTAACAACAGTGCTGCGCTGCGTGGCCTCCCGCTGCGCAGTGCAACGCAACGAGAATGAAAACCGTGTCTATCGATCTCAATAATCCCGATTCCTTCACCCACGATGCAGTTCGGCAAATGATCGCGGCTGCACGGGACAGTGCGCACAACCAGCTGCGTGTCGGTCGCGACGGTCGTGCATGGATCTCCAGCGATGCGGTGGGTGGCGCGGACATCGGCGGACTGCTGTTTCGCCTGGAAACCTGGGCTGCCGGGTCAGGGTGCGTCGGCCCGGTGGCGGCCAGCGATGCCGTGTGGGTAACGCAGATCTACAACGCCCTTCGCGACAACTGGGCCAACCCCACTACCGATTACGTCGACGTTTATTGAGTCGCGCCCGCTTGTTCAACGCGTCCTGCGGGCGCCGCTTTAACGTTTTGTCACGATTTGGATGCGCCGGGCAGGTGATGCTTGGGGCAGACTCCTGCGCTGTCTTCAACAGGGCGCGTGTCCATGCCCTGGCCCGGACATGGCGAAACGAAGCCGCTGGACCGCTGTCGCAGAGGTTCTGCTTTAGATAAATGTTAGGAGGTTGTATGCCCTGGAAATACGCATCATCGGGTCTGGTGCTCGCCGCAGCGCTGCTGGCCGGTTGCAGCAGCACGTCGGAGTCCACGAGTCAGCCCGAGGAGAGCGTCGCCAGTTCCCCGGCCAGTTCCGCGGGTGGTTATGCGCGTTGTGATGCTGCAGCGGTGCAGTTCGCAGTGGGTAAGCTGGCGTCAGCGGCATTGCTCGATCAGGCGAAGGCCAAGGCTGGCGCGCAGACCGCCAGAGTGCTCGGGCCCAATGACATCGTGACACTGGAATACCGCTCGGACCGTCTGAATCTGAACACTGATGATTCAGGGACGGTAAACCGCGTCAATTGCGGGTAGCGTCACCGCAAAATGAAATCGCAGGCATAAAAAAACCCCGTCAGTGACGGGGTTTTTTCAGATCGCTGGGATTACTCCGCGCGAACCTGAGCAGCTTGCATGCCCTTTTGGCCTTTCTCAGCCACGAAGGAAACAGTCTGGCCTTCTTTCAAGCTTTTGAAACCGTCGGATTCAATGGCTTTGAAATGTACAAAAAGGTCGTCGCCGCCACCCTGTGGGGTGATGAAGCCGAAGCCTTTTTCATCGTTGAACCATTTTACGGTGCCGGATTGGCGATTAGACATGGTGTATCTCCAGGAACATAATTTTCAGTAGTGCTGTGTTGCTCAGGCCAACTGGGCACACGAGCGCTATCATAGTCGAATTGTGTGAATGCTGGACTTTTTCGATTAGAACTTTGCGTCAGCATCTTCGATATAACGCCCCAAATGGGCCCTGTAGGCCTGTTTAGCCCGGTCGGCGTGTTCAGCGGCAAACCCTTCTTCAACCCCTGAAACCCGCTGAATTCGCGGGCTTCAGGGTGTCGGTCGATAGGTCCTTCTTTACGCCCCGGTCTGGGGCATCAAGGAAATGTAAATTTTTTATTTTTTGCCATTCAGGCAATTTTTGCTCACCGCAGCCTGCAGACGAGAGGTCATATCGGTACTGGGAGGCGTCGTTTTGTCATTGAGTGACGCGATCTCCTTGTCCGAGAACTTCTGGTTGATCTGTTGAGCGCCGCACTCGCAGTGCGCTTTCACTGCATTGGCGTCCATCGATGGATTGCTCTGGGTGGCTGCGGTGGTGCATTCGTTCATGTAGCTGGTCTTGGTTTTCGCATCCATCGCGGCATGAGCGCTGAGGGGCAGTGTCAGGGCAAGCGGGGCGATAAGGGCGGCAACGCGTAGAAGCTTCATGGTGGATTCCTTTTTGTCGGTGGCCGTCGAGGTGTCAGGCCTTGAACAGGTACTACCGATAATCTGAGGCCCTTGAAGCGCACCAGTTCCGTGGCGCCGCTGCGTCTCGGTTCATTTGCCGATCCCCGTGCAGCACCCACCACCGTTTAGCTGACCCTGCCGTAACGCTGTGATAGCATGCGCGCCTGCAGATTAGCTCGCGTCTCGCGGGGCCCCGTTGCCCTGCTGCAAGTTCTGTCGATTTCGTAAGTTCCAGTCACTCTGGTTCGGTCTTCAGGTTGGCCTTCGGGCTCCTGCCACTGTGAGGCAGGCATACCACCGAATCGCGTACTGGCTCTATCCCACCCACGTGACCTTTGGTAGGGGTCACCACTAGGAGAGGAGGCGCCATGCCAACTATTACTCTTCCCGACGGCAGTCAACGTTCTTTCGATCACCCGGTATCCGTTGCCGAGGTCGCCGCCTCCATTGGTGCGGGCCTGGCCAAAGCCACCGTGGCCGGCAAGGTCAACGGTCAACTGGTTGATGCCAGCGACATCATTGATACCGATGCGAGCCTGCAAATCATCACCCCCAAGGATCAGGAAGGCCTGGAGATCATTCGTCACTCCTGCGCGCACCTGGTCGGCCATGCCGTCAAGCAGCTCTATCCGACGGCAAAGATGGTCATCGGCCCTGTCATCGATGATGGCTTCTATTACGACATCGCCTATGAGCGTCCATTTACACCGGACGACATGGCCGCGATCGAGCAGCGCATGCAGCAGCTGATCGAAAAGGATTACGACGTCATCAAGAAGGTCACGCCGCGTGCGGAAGTGATCGAAGTGTTCACGGCCCGTGGCGAAGACTACAAGCTGCGTCTGGTCGAAGACATGCCGAACGAGCAGGCCATGGGCCTGTATTACCACGAAGAATACGTCGACATGTGCCGCGGTCCGCACGTGCCGAACACGCGTTTTCTGAAGTCATTCAAGCTGACCAAGTTGTCCGGCGCCTATTGGCGCGGCGATGCCAAGAACGAGCAATTGCAGCGCGTTTATGGCACGGCGTGGGCTGACAAGAAGCAACTGGCGGCTTACATCCAGCGCATCGAAGAAGCCGAAAAACGCGATCACCGCAAGATCGGCAAGCGCCTGGGCCTGTTCCATACCCAGGAAGAAGCGCCGGGCATGGTGTTCTGGCACCCGAACGGCTGGACGCTCTACCAGGTTCTTGAGCAATACATGCGCAAGACCCAGCGCGAAAACGGCTACCTCGAGATCAAGACGCCTCAGGTTGTCGACCGCTCCCTGTGGGAGAAGTCCGGGCACTGGGCGAACTACGCCGAGAACATGTTCACCACCGAATCGGAAAACCGCGACTACGCGATCAAGCCGATGAACTGCCCTTGCCACGTGCAGGTGTTCAATCAGGGCCTGAAAAGCTACCGCGAGTTGCCGCTGCGTCTGGCCGAATTCGGCGCGTGCCACCGCAACGAACCGTCGGGTGCGCTGCACGGCATCATGCGGGTGCGGGCGTTTACCCAGGACGACGCGCACATCTTCTGCACCGAAGAACAGATGCAGGCTGAATCCGCCGCGTTCATCAAGCTGACCATGGCTGTCTATGCCGATTTCGGTTTCAAAGACATCGAGATGAAGCTGTCGACCCGTCCAGAGAAGCGTGTCGGTTCCGATGAATTGTGGGATCGCGCCGAGTCCGCACTGGCTGCAGCCCTTGACAGCGCTGGTCTGCCGTACGATCTGCAACCGGGCGAGGGTGCGTTCTACGGTCCGAAGATCGAATTTTCTCTCAAGGATTGCTTGGGTCGCGTCTGGCAATGCGGTACTCTGCAGCTCGATTTCAACCTGCCGATCCGTCTGGGCGCCGAATTCGTGTCGGAAGACAACGGTCGCAAGCACCCGGTCATGTTGCACCGCGCAATCCTTGGCTCCTTCGAGCGCTTCATCGGAATCCTGATCGAGCATTACGAAGGCGCCTTCCCTGCGTGGCTTGCTCCAACTCAAGCAGTGATCATGAATATCACTGATAAACAGGCTGATTTTGCCCTTGAGGTGGAAAAAACATTGGCGCAAAGCGGATTCCGTGCCAAGTCCGACTTGAGAAATGAAAAGATCGGCTTTAAAATCCGCGAGCATACGTTGCTCAAAATTCCGTATCTCCTCGTGATTGGGGATCGGGAGGTTGAAACACAAACTGTCGCTGTGCGTACACGTGAAGGCGCAGACCTTGGCTCGATGCCGGTCGCCCAGTTCTCGGAGTTCCTTGCACAAGCGGTTTCCCGGCGTGGTCGCCAAGATTCGGAGTAATTATTATTAAGCGTGAAATGAGACAAGATAAACGAGCTGCACCGAAAGCCCCGATCAACGAGAATATCTCGGCACGTGAGGTTCGTTTAATTGGGGCTGAGGGTGAGCAGCTTGGGATTGTGTCAATTGAAGACGCGCTTCTTAAGGCTGAAGAGGCCAAACTGGATTTGGTGGAAATTTCCGCCGATGCAGTACCCCCTGTTTGCAAACTGATGGACTACGGCAAATCGATCTTCGAGAAGAAGAAACAGGTTGCTGCCGCCAAGAAGAATCAGAAGCAGATCCAGGTTAAAGAAATCAAGTTTCGTCCAGGGACGGAGGAAGGGGATTACCAGGTAAAACTACGCAACCTGGTACGTTTCCTGAGTGACGGGGACAGGGCCAAGATTTCCTTGAGATTTCGCGGTCGTGAGATGGCCCACCAGGAGCTGGGGATGGAGCTGTTGAAGCGGGTTGAAGCTGACCTGCTCGAATACGGCTCGGTCGAACAGCATCCTAAGATGGAAGGACGCCAGCTGATCATGGTCATCGCCCCGAAAAAGAAGAAATAACCACCAGGGCACGGCAGGCCTTGCGGTTATGTTTATCAACTGAATGCGGAGTATCCGAACATGCCAAAGATGAAGACTAAAAGTGGTGCAGCTAAACGGTTTTTGAAAACCGCGAATGGCATCAAGCACAAGCACGCTTTCAAGAGCCATATCCTGACCAAAATGTCGACAAAGCGTAAGCGTCAATTGCGTGGAAGCAGCTTGCTGCATCCGTCCGACGTGGCAAAAGTCAAGCGCATGCTGCGCCTTTGCTAATTTTGATCAAGAACAGAGGAATTAACTCATGGCTCGTGTAAAGCGTGGCGTCATTGCCCGTAAGCGTCACAAAAAAATTCTGAAACTTGCTAAAGGCTACTACGGCGCGCGCTCACGCGTATTCCGTGTTGCCAAGCAAGCGGTAATCAAGGCTGGCCAATACGCCTACCGTGACCGTCGTCAGAAAAAACGTCAGTTCCGCGCTCTGTGGATCGCTCGTATCAACGCTGGTGCGCGTATCAACGGTCTGTCCTACAGCCGTTTCATCGCTGGCCTGAAAAAAGCGTCGATCGAGATCGACCGCAAGGTTCTGGCTGATCTGGCAGTGAACGAAAAAGCGGCGTTTGCTGCGATTGTCGAGAAAGCTAAAGCCACTTTGGCCTAAGTCCCCGGCAATCACCGGACCCCGCTCGGGGTTCGGTGTTAAACGTCATAAATAGGGGAAGAGCCTTGTAAGCTCTTCCCCTATTTTGTATCTGGAGTCTGTACATGGAAAACCTGGACGCGCTGGTCTCTCAAGCACTTGAGGCTGTGCAAAGCGCCGAAGATATCAATGCCCTGGAGCAAATCCGGGTTCTGTACCTTGGCAAGAAGGGCGAATTGACTCAGGTGATGAAGACCCTGGGGAATCTGCCTGCTGATGAGCGTCCGAAAATCGGCGCGCTGATCAATGAAGCCAAGGAGCGTGTCACAGAGGTTCTCAATGCGCGCAAGGCGTCGTTCGAGGAGGCCGATCTTGCGGCCAAGCTCGCGGCCGAATCCATTGACGTGACCCTGCCTGGCCGTGGCCAGACCACTGGCGGTCTGCACCCGGTTACCCGCACTCTGGAACGAATCGAGCAGTTCTTCACCCACATCGGCTACGGCATCGCCGAAGGCCCTGAGGTCGAAGACGATTACCACAACTTCGAAGCGCTCAACATCCCAGGCCATCACCCGGCCCGGTCGATGCACGACACTTTCTATTTCAATGCGAACATGCTGCTGCGCACCCATACCTCGCCGGTTCAGGTCCGCACCATGGAATCGCAGAAGCCTCCGATCCGCATCGTCTGCCCGGGCCGTGTGTATCGCAGTGACTCCGATATCACCCATTCCCCGATGTTCCATCAGGTCGAAGGCCTGCTGGTCGACCGCGATATCAATTTCGCCGACCTGAAAGGCACCATCGAGGAATTCCTGCGCGTGTTCTTTGAAAAAGAGCTGGCAGTGCGTTTCCGTCCTTCGTATTTCCCGTTCACCGAGCCTTCGGCCGAAGTCGACATGGAATGCGTGATGTGCAGTGGCAAAGGCTGCCGCGTGTGCAAGCAGACCGGCTGGCTTGAAGTCATGGGCTGCGGCATGGTCCACCCGAACGTGCTGCGCATGTCGGGCATCGATCCGGAAGAATTCCAGGGCTTCGCCTTCGGCATGGGCGTAGAGCGTCTGGCGATGCTGCGCTATGGCGTCAACGACTTGCGCCTGTTCTTCGACAACGACTTGCGGTTCCTCGCGCAATTTCGCTAGGTCGGCCGTAACGAATTCTTTAGGAGAGCAGGATGAAATTCAGTGAACAATGGCTGCGTGGCTGGGTAAGCCCGCAAGTGTCCCGCGACGAGCTGGTTGCGCGTCTGTCGATGGCCGGCCTTGAAGTAGACAGCGTCACCCCGGCAGCGGGCGTTTTCAGCGGTGTTGTGGTGGGCGAGGTCTTGAGCACCGAGCAACACCCGGACGCTGACAAGCTGCGTGTTTGCCAGGTCAGCAATGGCGCCGAGACCTTTCAGGTTGTGTGTGGCGCGCCAAACGTACGTCCCGGTCTGAAGATTCCATTCGCCATGATCGGCGCCGAATTGCCGGGCGATTTCAAAATCAAGAAAGCCAAGCTGCGGGGCGTCGAGTCCAACGGCATGCTGTGCTCGCAGGCCGAGTTGCAGGTGGGTGAGGGCAACGACGGACTGATGGAGCTGCCGGCCGACGCGCCGGTGGGTCAGGATGTGCGCGTTTATCTGGAGCTGGACGACGCAAGCATCGAAGTCGACCTGACGCCCAACCGCGGTGACTGCCTGTCGGTCGCGGGCCTGGCCCGTGAAGTGGGTGCGCTCTATGACGCAGTCGTCACGCGTCCACAGGTGGCAGTGGTTCCGGCGGTGCACGATGAAGTGCGTCCTGTAGACGTGATCGCTTCTGCGGCATGCCCACGTTACCTGGGTCGCGTCATCCGCAACGTGGACCTGTCACGTCCTACGCCGTTGTGGATGGTTGAGCGCCTGCGTCGCTCGGACGTGCGCAGCATCGACGCCGCAGTCGACATCACCAACTACGTGATGCTTGAGCTGGGTCAGCCGCTGCACGCGTTTGACCTTGCCGAGATCAACGGCGGCATTCGTGTGCGCATGGCGGAAGAGGGCGAGAAGCTCGTGCTTCTGGATGGTCAGGAAGTCAGCCTGCGCGCTGATACCCTGGTCATTGCCGACCACCAGCGTGCTTTGGCCATCGCCGGCGTCATGGGTGGCGAGCACAGCGGCGTGTCCGCGACCACTCGCGATATCTTCCTCGAAAGCGCCTTTTTCGATCAGATTGCCGTTGCCGGCAAGGCACGGTCCTACGGCCTTCACACCGACGCGTCCCATCGCTATGAGCGAGGCGTTGACTGGCAGCTGGCCCGCGAAGCCATGGAGCGTGCCACTGGCCTGCTTCTGGAAATCACCGGTGGCGAAGCTGGTCCGGTCATTGAGACTGTCAGCGATCAGCACCTGCCTTCGGTTGAGCCGATCATTTTGCGTGCCGAGCGTATCGAGCAGATGCTGGGCATGAAGATGGACGCAGCGGAGATCGAGCGCCTGCTGACCGCGCTCGGCCTGACCGTCGCGCCTCACGCCAGCGAGCAATGGCGCGTTGAAGTGCCGAGCCACCGCTTCGATATCACCCTCGAAGTCGATCTGATCGAAGAGCTGGCCCGCCTTCACGGTTACAACCGTTTGCCGGTTCGCTATCCGCAGGCGCGTCTGGCGCCACAACCGCGTGCCGAGGCGCAGAGTGATCTGCCAGCCCTGCGTCGTTTGTTGGTCGCCCGCGGCTATCAGGAAGCGATCACCTACAGTTTCATCGATCAGAAATGGTTCGAGCTGTTCAGCCCGGGTGTTGAGCCGCTGTTGCTGGCCAATCCGATCTCGGCAGACATGTCGGCAATGCGCTCGTCCCTGTGGCCGGGTCTGGTGAAGTCGCTGCAACATAACCTCAATCGCCAGCAGGACCGCGTGCGCCTGTTCGAGAGCGGCCTGCGTTTCGTCGGTCAACTGGAAGGCTTGAAGCAAGAGCCGATGCTGGCCGGCGTGATCTGTGGCAGCCGTCTGCCGGAAGGCTGGGCGCAAGGCCGCGATGTCGTCGACTTCTTCGACGTCAAGGCCGACGTCGAGGCAGTGCTGGGCTTCGCCGGTGCGCAGGATGATTTCCGCTTCGTACCCGGAACCCATCCCGCGTTGCACCCGGGTCAGACCGCGCGTATCGAGCGTGACGGGCGTGAAGTGGGCTACATCGGCGCGCTGCACCCGGAACTGTCGAAGACCCTGGGCCTTGATCGTCCGGTGTTTGTCTTCGAGCTGGTGCTGGCTGAAGTGGCGACCGGTCGCCTGCCGAAATTCCATGAGCTTTCACGCTTCCCGGAAGTGCGTCGCGACCTGGCGCTGCTGGCTGATCGTGATGTTTCTGCGACTGCTGTGCTGGACGTTATTCGTGAGAATGCAGGGGAATGGCTCACAGACCTCAGGCTGTTTGATGTTTACCAGGGTAAAGGTATTGATCCGCTTAGAAAAAGCCTTGCAGTCGGCTTGACCTGGCAACATGCATCGCGCACTCTTACCGACGATGAGGTAAACGCTTCGACGCAGCAAATTCTCACCTCGCTAGAGGCAAGGTTAAACGCCACGTTAAGGATGTAGCGTATGGGGGCTCTGACGAAAGCTGAGATGGCCGAACGTCTGTACGAAGAGCTAGGCCTGAACAAACGAGAAGCCAAGGAACTGGTCGAGCTGTTCTTTGAGGAAATCAGGCACGCTCTGGAAGATAACGAGCAGGTTAAATTGTCCGGATTCGGCAATTTTGATCTGCGCGATAAACGCCAGCGACCGGGCCGAAATCCCAAGACAGGGGAAGAAATCCCGATTACCGCTCGCCGTGTGGTCACCTTTCGTCCAGGGCAGAAACTGAAGGCCCGAGTTGAGGCTTATGCTGGAACCAAGTCATAACGACGAGCTACCGCCTATCCCCGGCAAACGCTACTTCACCATTGGTGAAGTCAGCGAGCTCTGCGCGGTCAAACCGCACGTTCTGCGTTATTGGGAGCAGGAGTTTCCTCAGCTCAACCCGGTAAAGCGCCGCGGAAACCGCCGGTATTATCAGCGACAGGATGTGCTGATGATCCGCCAGATCCGCGCGCTGCTTTACGATCAGGGCTTCACCATTGGCGGCGCGCGTTTGCGTATGTCCAGCGATGAGGTCAAGGATGATTCGCTGCAGTACAAGCAGTTGATCAAACAGATGATTGTCGAGCTGGAAGATGTGCTGGTTGTGCTGCGTAAATGACACGGCGCGGCAAGTCAAAATACTTCCATCATTCAAAAGCTTAGGGTATATTCCTCGACGCTTTCGCAAGAACCCGCAACACCTTAACGCCTAGTCGGGGCGTAGCGCAGTCCGGTAGCGCACTAGCATGGGGTGCTAGGGGTCGAGTGTTCGAATCACTCCGTCCCGACCATATTTTTCAATGACTTAGCCCAATCTTCTCAGGTTGGGCTTTTTCATGCGCGTAAGTTTTGCGGGACTTGTCTGAGCCCCGCCTGGAACCAGGTTTGAGCGTTGCTCAGACGTACCTCAGGGATGTGGGCCTTCAATAACAGCCTGGCTGATTCGGTGGTGTGCCATTGCAAGGGATGGTTCCGGCTCTGTGTATGCCCCGATAATCGCCCTGGCTGAAATGGTTACACCCCGAAAGCATAACAACTGCAATGGCCAGTGCCAGGATCCTGAGTTTCATCGTGTTCTCCCTGTAAGTTTGACTTTCATAATGAGTGAAGCAGCCATCGGTTGGCATTGATCGGCACGCTGCGCGCCTCTGTCGCCTGAAGCTGATTATCCAGATCACTCGACAGGTTCTTCAAGGGGGATCGACCCACTGCATCCTCTGATTTCTTACACTCCCACGTCCTTGCCACTTCAAACCAAGTGAATTGCGCGGCTAGCATGCCGCACATCTTCATAATCTCAACCCCGAGTCGTCGGCGCGACGCTGTAGCACTCGATCGGCCAAAAGTCGTATTCATCAAACATCCACTGCTCTGGCGCAAGCTTCTTGAGGCAATGTTCCATAGGCTGTTGGGTCGAGCAGCGTCCGCACATGCGGTCACCCGTCGAAATTTCCTGCACAGAACATTGACCGGACGCAGGCTAGAACGTTAACTGTATATAAATACAGTTATTCACAACTAGGCTTGTATCATTAGCGTCACTGTCCTCGGCCCACTGTCGGCCAGCGGCGAAAAGCTGCGTCTTTACGCCTTTCACGTACCTGCCGGCTCTGCATCGCCGGCGGCTGATCACATCGGGAAGCGCATCGCTCTGCACATGCGCGGGGAACAGGTTGTTCTGAAGTCGGAAAACCCGAAGTACCCCTCTCGCCATGTGATGGAAGGGGATGAGTTGGTGATCTGGGGCGTGGTGAAATACAGCGTCCGCGATCATGACAAAGCCTGAGCCCGTCTTTGCGTTGATCGACTGCAACAGCTTTTATGCCAGTTGCGAGCGTGTCTTTCGGCCTGACCTCGCCAAAACGCCCATTGTGGTGCTGTCCAATAACGATGGCTGTGTGATTGCTCGAAGCTATGACGCAAAGCCGTTCGTGAAAATGGGTGCGCCTTACTTTCAGATCAAGGATCAACTGCGCCGAGACGGTGTGATCGCGTTCAGCAGCAATTACGCACTGTATGGCGACATGAGCGAGCGGGTCATGAGCATCATCGAATCGATGGTCCCCGCGCTGGAGGTCTACAGCATCGACGAGGCCTTCGCTGACCTTTCTGGCATCCCCGGCGACCTGACGGCTTTCGGAAGACAGATTCGGTCGACCATTTACAAGCGCACCGGCATCCCGGTGGGCGTGGGCATAGCGCGTACCAAAACACTGGCAAAACTCGCAAATCACACGGCAAAACGCCTGCTGGCGAAAACCGGCGGGGTAGTCGACATCTGTGACCCGTTCAACCGTGACTGGACGTTGCGTAACACCGAGGTCGGCGCGGTATGGGGCGTGGGCAAGCGTATGAAGGCCCACCTCGACGTCATGGGGATCAAGACCGCGATGGACCTGGCGAAGGCTGATCCCTGGACGCTGAGGCAGAAATTCAGCGTTGTGATCGAGAAGACTGCGCGCGAATTATCGGGGACGTCATGCCTGGAATTGGAAGAGCCTGATCCGCCCAAGCAAGAGATCTGCTGCAGCCGAATGTTTGGAAGCCGTTTGACGACTATCGAGCCCATCAAGGAAGCCGTCGCTACATACACCCAGCGCGCCGCGGAAAAGCTCCGGTTACAGAACTCGCTGTGCAAGAGAATCCGGGTCAGTATCCGAACGGGGATGTTCAACCCTGAGGAGGCCAAATATGCCAACGGCGCGATGGTTGAGCTGCCGTATCCCACCAATGACGTGCGCCTGATGACGAAGGCTGCGACAGAGGCGGTCAATCGCCTGTTCCGGCCGGGCTTCAAGTACAGCAAGGCCGAGGTGCTGCTGATGGATCTGCGCCAGCCCGGCGAATTTACCGACGACCTGTTTGCCCATTCGCAACCCATGGAAGCCGAGAAGGTGATGAACGTGCTTGATGAGATCAATGCCAAGTGGGGGCGTGGAACGTTGCGCGCGGCAAGTGTGCCTGCTGCTCCTGGTTGGGCAATGCGTCAAGACCTAATGAGTCAAAGCTTCACGACGCAAATGGATCAGCTGTGGATCGTGAGGTGCAATTAGGTTGTGATGTTCGGCAGAACGCTGGGGGAGGGTCGAAAAGCCTCAGTGACTTTCCGAGTAACTTAGTGATTGGTCGTGTAGCGCGGTTGAGCATCGTTGCAGCGAGCGCCAAACCGGAGAGCCTTACGTTTAGCGGCCTGTAGCGAGGTCCGCTTGCACGGGGTGCTAGGGGTCGAGTGATCGAATCATTTCGTCCCGACCCTATTTCAAAAGGGAGTCAGCCAGTTACCGGCTCGATTCCCTTTTTCATTTTCAGCTTACGCAAAAGTTGCGCAAAGCTGTCTGGCAGCTGCGCTCTCACGAAGTGGTTGAGGTCTATGACCCGGTCACTCCAGCATACTCAGTCGAATACCTGATTAACCTTCTCAACTCACCGCCATTCGCGCGATCAAATGACGGCCAATGGCTACCGCCCGTCCGGCCCTCACGTCGATTTGCAATGAAGCGCTAATCACGGGGTCAGAGTTATCCCTTCGTTACGAGCAAAAATATGCTTGCTTCAGATATGAACGCCGAAGATAGCGGGCGCCTGCTGGATGAGCTCAACCGAGCCACGGCAGAGCTGATGTCCATGGACAGTGCCGCTTTCGGCCGTGAGCAATGGCAGCTGGCGCATCGTCGTCAGCAAGCTGCCTTTGCCGCGTGGCTGCTGTACATCAGAAAAGACCCTGTGTTTCAGCACCGGTCAAACAGCACGCCGCTAAACCGCTCATCCATCACCCGGCACTAATCCTCCTCAACCCACCTCTGTCCTATAAGCGCAGATTTCCTGCGTCTCGTATTGGAGATGATCATGGGTATCGAAGACAACGGGCCGGAGAACGCGTATCCAGGCCCTGCCGAGCCGGGTAGCGAAGAAGAGGTCTATCCCGACGCAAGTGTAGACTCGGCTGAAGGCATCGACAATGAAGAGGATGCCGCCATCGCAGCCCGAAACAAGGGGCTGGATGAGATGGAGATTCCTGACAATCCGCCTGTCGACGAGGACGAAGAACCCTCTCCAGGTAACAGCTAGCGGCCGATGTCACACCAAACCCCACCCAGCGTGGGGTTTTTCTTACAACACGTCGAATGTGTTACACAAATGAGCCACTCGTCGGAACGCGCGCACTATCAACGCGTTGGCTACTCAATTCTGTAGCCAAAAAAAAACGGACCGATTATGCGACCTCAGACTTTCGATATTCCGAACGCACTCGACCTGATCAGCGAACTGGATCAGGCGACCGAGCAAATGATGTCTATCCCCGTTGACCATATTGGGGGCGTCCAGTGGGAAGAGGCGTTCGTCCGGCAGCAGAGCGCCTTCAGAAAATGGCGCGACTATCTGTATTGCAAGGCCGATGAACGTCCCGCTGTCCGGTTGATGAATATCGCGTGATGCGCGGCTGAGTGTTAGGGAATCCTGGCGCCCAGCTTCGAAGCTCGCGCGACTTTTTACCGCCGCCCGGCAATCCGCTCCACTGCGGCTAGCACCTTGGGCCGCTGCGCCTGCCATTCACTTTTGGTGATACCCAGCAGCACTGCGCCGATACGCTTGCCATCGCGCATGATGTGTTCCCGCCGTACGCCTTCTATCACGAAGCCGAATTTCTGGTGCATCTTGATCACCGCCGCGTTGATCTCAAGCACTTCGCAATTGAGTTTTTCCAGTCCTGCGGCACCAAACGCGTGGTCGAGCATCCAAAACTCCACCTGACTGCCGAGCCCTTTGCCCTGCAGCGTGGTGTCGAGGTAGAAGGCCCATTCCGCCGTGCCGTGGGTGGTGTTGATGGCACTCAGGGACACAACACCGACGGGCGCATCTTCCATCACGATGGCGAACACCTGCTGCCGGGCACTGCCACGCAGCGCCTCAAGCCAGTTCAGATGCTCGGCCTCGCCGATTTCATGGTCCGTGTACATGAACTTGCGCACGTCTGGCTGGTTGCGCAGTTGCCGAATGCTGGCCTGTTGATCGGCGGGCAGTTCGAGGATCGGCACGACTTTCATTGAGTCCCTTTTAAACACGTCATACGGCTGTTGAATCTCGATTCAGGCTGCACCGCGAGCGGTGCATGATCAATTGCGGTGCGGCGAAGAGAGGTTTTTTCGAAGTCACTGGAACGAATCGATTAGCGATTTAGTCAACCTTTCTCACACCCAGGAGGCAAAAATATTATGGCAAGCGATATCACTGAAAAACTGCGTGACGATCTTTATCAGAAAACCCGTTCCGAGCTGAACACTTTTCTCGACGAGACCAATGCCTTGCTGGCGGCAGGGGATGCCTTGAATGAGGATCGCACCACTCAGGCCCGTGAGCGGCTGAAGGATTTTCTGGCCCGCGGCACCAGCGCAGTCACCGAGATCGAAATGGACGCTCAACCAGCGCTGACCCGTGCGGTGGGCAATGCCAAATCCTACGTGACGACCCATCCCTGGGCCGCCGTCGGCGTGGCTGCAGGTCTGGGCCTGGTTGCCAGCCTGTTGCTCAAACGCAACAGGGATTGAGGAGGCCATCGTGGTTCGCCGCAGATTTCCGGTGGATCCGTTAAGTCCGACCAGCGGCCGGCATGCGTTCGCCGGCCTTTGCACGCCCGTCATTTACCCTCGTTATCGGCTGGTACTATTCATGGCGGGTACCGTAGCGGACGCTGGATTCGGCACCGCCCTGGCGCCGTCCAATGTCTTGCGCAAGCACAAATGGGGGATACGCATGAATGTCGACGAAGACACTGTTCGTCAGTTGGCCCAGTTGATCTGGGAGACCGAAGGCAAGCCTGAAGGGCAGGAATCCCGTCACTGGGAAATGGCCACACGCCTGGCGGAGTCCGCTGCCATGGCGCCGGTTCGCACTTCAAGCAAGCACAAGGTCGATACGTTGTTCCCGTCGCCCGATGAGGCAGACCCCAACGTGTGATGGGTTTAGAGCTCGCCCGGACGCAGTGTCGGGGCAGAGCTCGGATCAACCGCGCAATCAAACAGCTCGCGGCTTCAGACTGACCCGGAAGCCTGCCGGGCAACGCGGCGATCACCTTGCCGCGCATCCATCAGCGCCCAATACCACATGCCCAGACCGCCCAGCGTCAATGCCGCTGCCACATAGCCCGTGGCCGGCAGACCGTAGCCTGCGGCGATCGCCAAGCCGCCCGCCAGCGGCCCAATCGCGTTGGCCATATTGAACGCGCTCTGCACCAGTGCGCCCGCGAGAGATTGCGCATGGGGCGCAACGTCCATCAGGCGGGTTTGCAGGATCGCCGCCAGGCCCACGCCACAGCCAATGAAAAACACCAGCGGAATGAGCAGCCACAGGTTGTCCGTGGCCGAGGGATACAGCGCCAGCACCAGCGCTGTAAAGCCCAGCGACACGCCAGCGGCGAGCATCGTGGCGCGGTCGGCGGCCCAGCCACAGACCAGGTTGCCTACGGTGGTGCCCAAGCCGAACACGGCCATTACCACCGGGATCATGAAACTCGAGGCATGGGTGACGTCGATCAGCGTGGCAGCCAGATAGGTGTACACGCAGAAGATCCCGCCGAAGCCGATGCCGGCGATGCCCAGGGTCAGCCACACCTGCCGCGAGCGCAGGGCATTGAGTTCGCGCAACGGGCTGGCGTCGGTATCCGCTGGGGACGCGGGCGCGAGGCAGCGGATCAGCACCGCCGTGATGGCAGCCAGCCCGGCAACAATGGCCATGCCCCAGCGCCAGCCGATGGTCTGGCCGATCCAGGTAGCGAACGGCACGCCGATGATGGTGGCGATGGTCAGCCCCATGAACACGCGGGAAACCGCTTGGGCACGGCGATTCTTCGGCACCAGTGACGCGGCCAGCAGCATCGCCACGCCAAAGTAGGCGCCATGGGGGAAACCGCTGAGAAAGCGGAAAAACACCAGCCATGGCAGCGAAGGGGCGACGGCGCTCAGCGCGTTGGCGATCCCGATGAAGGCGGCGAGAGCCACCAACAAGGCGCGACGGGGCAGTCGTACCCCGAGCACCATGATCACCGGCGAACCTATGACCACGCCCAGGGCGTAGGCACTGATGGCATGCCCGGCCAGCGGCTGGGTGACATGGAAGTCGCTGGCAATAAACGGCAGCAGGGTCATCGACGCAAATTCGGTGGTGCCGATGGCAAACGCGCCCATGGCGAGGGCGAAGAGCAGCCAGCCCATGTTGAATTCATGCGGGGTGTGGGAGATATTCATGGGAGATCGAGAAGGGTTTCCGGGAAGAAGCATGCTGTGATACCTGAAACCGATTTCAGTTCAACCTGCATTCGGCGGCCTGGGTTACACGTGGTCTCTGACGCAACATTGCCTCAGATGAACCGCGCCATACGCGCCGCCAGCGTCTTCTTCACCTCGGGCCATTCGTCATCGATGATGCTGAAGCGCACGGAGTTGCGTTTGCGACCGTCGGGCATGATCCGCTCGTGGCGCACGATGCCTTCCTGACGCGCGCCGATGCGCAGAATCGCGGCGCGGGAATTCTCGTTCAGCTCGTCGGTAGTGAACTGTACCCGGACGCATTGCATCACCTCGAAGGCGTAACGTAGCAGCAGGTATTTCATCTCGGTGTTCAGCCCCGAGCGCTGCACTGATTGCCCGAGCCAGGTATGCCCAATTTCCAGCTTGCGGTTATGGCGGTCGATCTTCCAGAACCGCGTACTGCCGACGACCTCACCTGAACTGCGCTGCACAATCGCGAAAGGCATGACGGTGCCGGCGGCTCGACCGGCCAATGCAGTGTCCACATAGTGCTGCACCGTGGACGGCCCCGGAATCACTGTCACCTTCATGTTCCACAGCTCACCGTCCTCGGCCGCGCGCACCAGCAGTGACGCATGATGCGTTTCGAGTGGCACGAGTTCCACTCGCTCGCCGGTCAAGGTCACGTGCTCGCTGGAAACGGTGGCTGGGCTCATGGGTTATCAGTCCTTGGACTTGGCATCGGGCAGGGCGGCGCCCTTGGGCCACAGCATCCAGATCTGGCCTTGCTGCTTCATATTGCCAGCCAGCTCGCCGGCCGCGTCGCCGGTGCCCCAGAACATATCGGCCCGGACCTCGCCGGCGATGGCGCCGCCGGTGTCCTGCGCCGCAACCGGGCGTACCAGCGGCGTGCCGTCGGGGCGGGTCGAAGACAGCCACAACAAGCTGCCGAGGGGAATGACCTTGCGATCAATCGCCACGCTGTAACCGGCGGTCAGCGGTACATTCAGCGAGCCGCGCGGGCCTTCGGTGCTGTCCGGGCGCTGAGTGAAGAATACGTAGCTCGGGTTGCTGCCCAGCAGTTCATTCACGCGTTCGGGGTGCGCAATCGCCCAGTCGCGGATGCGGCCCATGGACACTTCGTCCTTGGTCAATTGCCCTTGCTCCACCAGCCAGCGGCCGATCGGCTTGTAGGGATAGCCGTTCTGATCGGCGTAGGCGATGCGCAGCTGACGGCCGTTCTCCAGCTGAACCCGACCCGATCCCTGGATTTGCAGGAACTGCAGGTCGATGGGGTTCTCCAGCCAGGCCAGCACGGGGGCATTGGCGCCTTTGTTGCCGATGGTGGCGGCGTCGTCGTAGGGCCGCAGCACGCGGCCGTCAAGCCGCCCGCGCAGGCGCTTGCCCTTGAGCTCGGGATAGATGCTGTCGAGGTTGACGATGATCAGGTCGTCGGGCACGCCATAGACCGCGACCGGGTGTGCGTCGTTGCGCTGCTCGCTGCCTTTGTAGATGGGTTCGTAATAGCCGGTGATCAGGCCGTTGGCGCCGTGCTCGGAGGAACGCAGGCTGTAGACCTGCAGCTGATTCTTGAGAAAGTCGCGCACCGCCGCAGGGTTTTGTGGCACCTGGGCGGCGAGGGCGCACGTGCCGCCCCAGACCGGGTCCTTGGCCAGACGCTTGCACGCCGAGAACCAGCTGCTGTAGCCCGCCATCAGGTCGGTGTCGTTTACCGCCGGCAGTTTGTCCCACTCGACGCTGACGTAGGTCGTCGCTTCGGAGGGTTTGGTCTTCGGCGCACCGCCGTCACAGGCGGCGAGCAGGGCGATCAGGGGAGCGAGGCAGAATACGAAACGGCGCCAGTGCAGGCTTGTGGTCATCACGCGGGGTGTTTCCTGAGAATCATGCGAAGGCGGCTAGCTTGGTGAAAGCGGACGGCGGCGTCAAATGGATGAGGGAATCATTTGCATGAAAGCTCACATGCCGCCGAATCGCTTTAAACGCGGATTTGCCGCCGACATTGCACTTTTTTGCCTTCAGCCGTTCTGACTTTGGCCGGGACGCGGCAATTGACGCGGCGTCCCGTTCGTTGCAACCTGGGGTTGATGCTCGCCGTGTTCACTGTTTTATCCGTTTGCCGTCGCCTGCGCCCGCTGTTTGCCCTGTGCATGCTCGGGCTCTGCGCGGCGGGTTGTACGCGCCAGGACGGCCGGGATGTCGCCACGCAGTTCAGCGAGACCCGCCCCCAGGAGTTCTTCCAGACCAGTGTCGACCGCATGGCGACGCTGGCCATGGCCGACAACCTCGACAGCCTCTATCTGCTGATGAACAAACTCTACCTGCGCAATCCCGGCGAATGGCGCAAGTCCGGCTTCGTCGACGCCGCAGGGGCGGAGCGCAATGTGCGACAGGCTATCGAGCAACAAAAGCCGTTGCCGCAGTTGGGCACCCGGCGTGACCTCGCCGCGCTGAGCTACGCCCTGAGCCCGGAATTTCTCGGTGACCGCGTCGGTGCCTTCATTTATGCCATCGGCAGCATGCTGGTCACGGCCCACGGCGGGCGCCTGGAATTCTTCATGACCGACCAGATCAACCCGACCTTCGTCAGCAACGCCGCGCGCAATATCGAGAAGGCCACCTGGCTGTTGAGCCAGCGGCAGAACGCCAATGGCGAGCTGCTGCTGTTCTCCAACGAAATTTCGGAGGAGGGCAGCAACCTCAGTTTCGCCACCGAATTCGGCAAGATCGTGGCGCGCCTCGACCTGCTCACCCAGATGCTCGACGAGCGATATAGACGCATCGGTTTGAATTACGCCCAAAGCCTGCTGTTCCTGAACTTCCTCCCGGTGCAATGACGCCCCGCAGGGCCGGGGGAAAAACCTTTTTTTGTGCCCCTCATCCTTGGCGACTTTCGGTCGATAGCCCATCAGGAGTATGCAAAACAATTACAAAATATTTGGCATGGGGACGACGATGTTTAAAACAGTGCAGGCGCGCTATACGGTCATATTTGTGGCCTTGATTGTGGTGATCGCGGTGATCACCGAACAGGGCATCGTTCACTTGGTCACGCCCAAGGTCCGCGCGACCCAGGAGCAGGTGGTGCTGAGCCAGGTTGATCAGATCGGCACGCGTATCCTGTCGGACCTGGCCCGTGTAGAGGCCCAGTCCCGGGCGATCACCCAGGCGGTGCCGCTGCTGGACAGCGATGGCATCGACAAGGTGCTGCCAGGGCTGGTTGACCAATACGGCGATCAGAAAGTCTTCGGCGGCGGCGTCTGGCCGATGCCGGACAAACGCACCCCGGGGCGCAACAAGCACAGCTCGTTTTTCCACCGTGACGGCAGTGGCCAGCTGGTAGTAAGCACGTTCTGGAACTCCGACCCTGCGCCCAACTACTGGGAACAGCCGTGGCACCGCGCCGGGCAGAACGCACCCAAGGGCAAATGCGCCTGGGCCGCGGCCTATCAGGACGAAGCCAGCCCGCAGCCGCGCACCAACTGCGCCATGGGCATCTACAAGGATGGCGCGCTGTACGGCGTTTCGACCATCGACGTCACCCTGGGCTTCTTCAACGGCCTGATCCAGGAAAAGGAAAAAGACATTCAGGGTCAGGTGATGATCGTCGAGCGCGACGGCAAGATCCTCACCAACCAGAGCCGCATCCCCGGCGAAATCATCCTCAAGAACATTTCCGGCTTCAGCGGCCAGTCGATGTTCGCCAAGGCCATTCAGGAGGGTCTGGGCAAGATCTCCGGCGACGCCGTGTATTCCCAGGAATACATCGACCCGCAACTGGGTGATCTGACCTTCTTCCTGCGTCCGGTCGCGGGCACGCCGTGGGTCATCGCCACGTCGCTGCCGACCGCCATGCTCACCGCCAGCAGCACTGAAGTGCTGAAGACCCTGGGCTGGCTGCAGATCCCGCTGGTCATTCTGTTGCTGGTGGTGCTGGGCTTTGCCTTCCACCGTCTGCTGGCACGCCTGACCGTTCTGCGCACCAACATCGACGCGCTGTCTTCGGGTGAAGCTGACCTGACCCGCCGCATCCCGATCAAAGGCCAGGACGAACTGGACGCTGTCGGCCACTCGGTCAACAAGTTCATCGCCTTCCAGCAAGCCATGATCGTGGAAGTGCGCAACGGCACCGAGCAGATCTCGGCCGGACTGGTGCAGTTGCAGGATCAGTCGCGCAACATCAACCAGATCCTTAACCGTCACGCTTCTGAAACCGATCAGGCCGTGACCGCGATCAACGAGATGAGCGCCACCGCCGACAGCGTCGCCGAGAGCGCGACGCAGACGGCGAGCTTTACCCAATCGGCCAATGACGCAGCGCAGCGTTCCCGTGACGTCGTCGACGAAGCGTCGGTCAGCGTGCGGGCTTTGGTGGCGGAAGTTGAAGACGCGACCAAATACGTGCAGGAAATGCAGGTCGACGCCAAGCGCATCACCGATGTGCTCGGGGTTATCGGCGGCATCGCCCAGCAAACCAACCTGCTGGCCCTCAACGCGGCCATTGAAGCGGCGCGGGCGGGTGAGCAGGGCCGCGGCTTTGCCGTGGTGGCTGACGAGGTGCGGGCGCTGGCCGGTCGTACCCAGCAGAGCACGTCAGAGATCAACGAGATGCTCGCGCGGCTGGAGCAGGGCGTGAGCACTGCGGTGGGCGCCATGGAAAAAACCAAAGTCAGCTGCCAGTCCACCGCCGACCGGACGTCGCGGGTCAACGAAGGCCTGGATGGCATGGCAGGTTCCGTGCTGCGCATTCATGATCTGAGCGCGCACATTGCAACGGCGGCAGAGGAGCAGAGCGCGGTGACCGAGGAGATCAACCAGAACATGATCGCCATCCGGCACATGGTCGGTGAACTGGTGGGCTGTGGTCACCAGACCGACACCAGCGTAGACGCGCTGATGGCGTCCAACGAGCGGCTAGTGGCGATGATCGATCGCTTCAAGGTTCGCTAACCGGCGATTCATTCACTCGCACGACACAAAGCCGGAGCCCTTGAAGCTCCGGCTTTTTCGTGTGGGGGCTCAGTAGCTTTCGCCGCGAATGTATTCCTGCATTTTTTCGATCAGCCTGGCCTGCTCGGCGATGGCCGCCTTGACCAGGTCGCCGATCGACAGCAGACCGATCAACTGGCCTTCGTCCACCACCGGTAAATGGCGCAGGCGGCGGTCGGTCATGATGTTCATGCAGTGCTCGACGGTGTGCTGCGAACCCACGGTCTGTACGTCGTGGGTCATGATGTCGCTGACGGGGGTCCCGGCCGAAGCGCGGCCCTTGAGCTCCATCTTGCGGGCGTAATCCCGCTCGCTGACGATGCCAACCACCTTGCCATCGCGCACCACCGGCACGGCGCCGATGTTCTTTTCGGCCATCAACTTGATCGCCTCGAGGACCATCTCCCCAGGCCCGACGGTGTGAACGTCAGCGTGATGCGGGTCTTTCAACTTCAGTAGTTCGGCTACGGTCGTCATGCTGGCCTCTCCGGCGCGTTTCTTGTGAGCACGGCCGTCTGGCCGTGCATAGAGAATCGTCGAGAGATGGCATTCCGGCAAGTTTGAAAGCGCCATGCCCGGCCCTGAAAACGTCACCGGCCCGGTTTCCCGGTGCAGCATCGGCGCCGGCGCGATGTCAGCCGATCCGCCGCGACAGGCCGCCGTGTCCCTGGGCATGAGTCGGTGCCTTTGCCGGCAATGAAGGGCGCTGTTGCAGCAGGCCGGCAACGTCACGGGTCTGCAGGACGAACCCTTGCACCCAGTCCACGAAGGTCAGCTCATCCAGGGCCTTGAGCGGCAGTTGTGTGCACAGGCGCACCGAGTGTTGTTCATCCAGCGCCAGCCAGCAGCCGCTCATGGCGCCGCTGTCGAAGTTGAGCCTCATCAGCCGCTCGTACAGGCTCGGGTCGGGGCGCAGCGACAGTTTGCAATGCAGGATCGCGACGTCGCCGCCCGCCGGGATCTCGATGATGACCACTTCGCGGCCCTCGTCGAACAGCGCGCACACGCCGTTTTCGAGTTGCAACGCCGTGCCCAGTTGTTTGCCCAGTGCCTGAATGCAGGCGTCTGCTTGTGTCGTCGTGGTCATCATTTGCGGTGTCCTGTCCTGGGTTTCGATTGGATCAATGGAAAGTCATGGGCGTCGGCCTAGCGCGGCCGGAAGGCGCCGTTGCCGACCTGGCCCAGTTCAAGGGCGGGCTGCGCGTCGCCACGGTCGGCAATGTCGCCGTCGGCGGTGGCCTTTTTCGGGTTCGTCGGGTCCATGCCGTACTCGAAGGTGACTTCGCCCATCAGGCGTTCGATGCTCAGGGCGCTGCCGCTCTTGTAGCTGACGAACGGGAAGGGCGTGCCGAACGAGTCTTCCTTGGCTGCGGTCTTGAACACCGCGATGCTCTTGATGCGCAGATTGTTCTTGTCGCTGAGCATGTCCTTGAGCATCGCGTCGGTCAGGCTTCCGTCCAACGCGCCGGTTTCGATGCGTTCCTTGATGTCGTCGCGGACC
The DNA here is from genome assembly GCF_041060445.1 of Pseudomonas sp. W2-17. Taxonomy (NCBI): domain Bacteria; kingdom Pseudomonadati; phylum Pseudomonadota; class Gammaproteobacteria; order Pseudomonadales; family Pseudomonadaceae; genus Pseudomonas; species Pseudomonas sp. W2-17. The sequence continues at coordinate 204,485 of NZ_JAUFNS010000009.1, forward strand.
TCAAGCTTGATTTCCGCGCGGGTGGTGCCCCTGGTGTCCTTCATCGCGTCGAGCAGGCCCTTGAACTGCGGGTCGGCGCTCATCATGTCGTGAATGCGCTGAGCGTTGCCTTCATTGCAGTCGCGGCCGAGCATCTGTTTGACGCGGTCGATCTGCCGCTTGGACGGCGCGGCCTGATCCAGTCGGTTGACGTTGTTGTGCTTGACCACCATGTCCATCAGCGACATCAGGCTCGAGCCCTGGCCGGCCGCGGTGTTCTGCCGATCAAGTTGGCGCAGGCTCTGGCGCGCGGCGTATTGCGCGTCGTTCTCGGCTGGCGTGTCCGTCAGGTATTTGCCCTTGAGTTCCCGCAGCACCTGCTCAGGATTCTTGCCTTCAGGCGACGGATTCTTGCTCATACCGGGGAAGGCCTTCTCCAGGCTCTCGCTCAGGGTTTTGACGTCGGCGTTTTGCAGCGGCAGGGCGTTCTTGAAGCGCACGTCGTAGCTCTTGCCGGTCTTGTTGTCGAACGCCAGTGTCGCGCTGACCCCCAAGGGTGCACCGCCCGCCACGAACAGGTTGCTGGGGCGCGACGTAAACACGGTGCTGAACATCCGCGCATAGACGGTCACCGAGCCTTTTTCGAGGAAGCGGGCGCGGTTGCTGCTGTAGATGTCGGTGTGCAGGCCGTCGCTGCCATGGCCCTCGGTGCGTTCCCGTTCGGCGCTGAGCAGTGACAGGGTTCCCAGCAGGCCGGCGCCGAAGCGCATGAAGCCGGCGACGGGTTCTGCATCGGTCTGGCCCTTGTTGGTACGGGATTCCAGGTTGACCCCGGCATCCAGGTCGAACGCGTGCTTGCCGGTGGTGCGCACTTCCTTCTCGACGCCACGATCCATCAGCTCCATGGGTTTGAGGCCAGCCTGGGTCGGGCGTTTGCTGCTGGCCAGCGGCGTCTGCATCAGGTCGGCCATGAAATCATCGATTTCGTCGTCACGGATGAAAAAGCTCAGCGCCGTGCTGTTGGCGTATTTGTACTTGGCATCCAGGCTGCCGCCGAACCAGCCACCATTAGTCTGGAGGTTGGCGTGGCTGTCGCCGGGTGTGGTTTTGGTGTCGCTTTTCCCGCCGCCAAAACCGAAGCTTCCCGTGCCGCTGATGGCGCCTTCGCGGCTCATCGACACTTTCAGGCCGCGGTCAAAGCGGGTGAAGGTGAGGCCGTAGGTGCGCTCCGGATCGATATTGCCGCGAAAGCCGAGGAAGGCCGGTTCCGCCGGGCCCGCCACGCCACCGGTGACGCCGCCGCCGTAGTTGCGGTTCAGCTTGACGCTTTCCCGGGGTTCAAGGTCCCGAAGTGCCTGGGTCAGGCTGCGCGTGACGTCGGCGTTGTTGGGGCCGGCAGCGGTTTCCAGGCCCTGCAATATGTTGCGCTTGAGCGGGTGGTTGTCCTTGCGGAGGTGCTTGAGCAGGTTCTTGGTGGCGTCGTAGCTGGCTTCGAGGGAGGCGTGGTCACGAAAGCCCGCGTCGGTGTAGCGTTTGACCGGGCTGCCTTCATAGGTGTCGTTGTGCAGCGCGGCCAGCGCCGTGGCGATGGGGGCGAAATCCTTGGCGCCCGGTTTTTTCACTTCATCGGCGAACCCGTCGAGGGCGGTGCTGATGTCGTTGAGCACCTTGACGTCCAAGGCCAGGCGGGCGCGCAGCAGCGCCTGTTTATCGCCCTGGGTGCGGGAGCCATCCAGCGGTTTCTCCGTGTTGCGACGCTCCAGGGTGAAATGCGCATTCTCCAGCGAGTCGAGCAACTGCCCCAGCTCATGGGCGTTGTCGATGCCGCTGTGACGCAGGACGCCGGCCACTTGCGGCAGCATGTCGTTGGTGCGCGGCTTGCCCCGGAAGGCCGGATTGAGGGCACCGTTCTTCAGCAACGCACCCTCGTCCTGAGCCAGTTCACGAAGGGTTTTCTGCAGGTCCTCGGTGACGCTGGTCTGGAACCAGTTGAACAGCTCCGCCAGCTCGCCCGATTCAGGTGACGTCAGGCGGGGCGCCAGGTCATCAATGCGCTGGGCCATTGGCCGCCCCGCAGCGCCAGTCGCCGCCGTCGCGCGGGTGTGGAGTTCGCGCAGCAGCGCGGTTTCTTCGGCGTAGATCGGCCTCAGGCCTTCGCGGCCTTTCCAGGCGTGCTGGAGGCTGTCGGCCGGCACTTTTGCCGCACCGGTCAATGACAGATGAGCCGTCAGGTAATTCTGCCTGAGGGTGGCGGGGGCATATTGCTTCACCTTCATGCTCTCGACGTTGTTGCTGCCCATCACGTTGACGGTGAGCTTGGCCGAGCCCCTGCGCAGGGTTTCCGGCTCGGCCGCTGCCAGCCGATTGAAGGCCGCGTGGTCATTGCGCGGGGCCGCCGGGGCGGGTGTTGCGGCTTCCCACCCGGTCGCGGTTTTGACGAATTCTCCGGCGCTGGTGGTGGCCAGCAAACGTCCGTCGTGATTGGGGCGCAGGTCCTGAAGAACGGCGCCCGGTGGGGTGGTCGGGCCCTGAACCGCTTGCCAGGTCCGCTGGGGATTGAGCTTTCGAGCGTTGGCATCGTCGCCGCTCAGCTGGAACAGGGCGCCGCCGCGCAGGGCGAACCAATCCTTGCCGCCCGTGCTGATCGCTTGGATATCGCCGGTGCCGGGTGGCTTGGGCAACTGCGCGCGTTCGCCGTTCTGGTCATGCAAACGCAGTTCACCGTCGCTCAGGGTCATGAAATTCTGATCGTTCTGAACCGCCAGCTTGTCTGACACCAGATGCTCGGCGCCGCGCAGGGCGGTGCCCTTGGCTTCGGTCCCGCGACCCTGCAGGGCCAGATCGGCACCGCGACCCATGTCATGGGCGGCGGCCTGGGGCGCCACTTTCAACTGTTTGAGCTTTCCGTCCTTGTCGATGATGTAAGCGAAGCCGTCCTGACCTGCCTGCAGGGCTTTGATGTCCTTTTCGGTGGTCTTCTTCCATTCCTCGGTGCGCGGGTCTTGCACCAACAGCGTCTTTTCGACGGTTTCCTGCAATTCTTCCGTGCGCGGGTTGAGCACCAAACGCTTGTCGTCGGGACGTACGTATTCGCCGCGCGGGAGCTGAACTTGCACTGACCGTCTTTCCTCGTGGAGAGCGATTTTGCCGCGCGGCAGCTGAATCTGGGTGGCGGGGTCAGGGGTCAGGGCGGGCAAGCCGCGCTGGCGATCCATGATCAGCGGCGCCATGACCCAGCCAGGCACGAAGTCGTGCGTTGCCTCATCCCACGATGCGCTGTGCTCTACGCCCTGATGGTCCTTCACTTTGGCGTGCAGGACGTTTTTGTCGTCATGAAAAAAGTCGCTGATGGTGTGGTTGCCAAAGGCGTTTTGCAGGGCTGCCGAGGGGCGCGCTGGCTGCAGCGTGAGCTCACCCGCGACGAAAAGATTGTCGCGTCGCTCGGCCACGGTCGGTAGATCCCCCTCCAGGAGTTTGCCCGAGGCGGTAGTCACCAGCAGACGATCACCGATGAGCGCCACGGATTTGGCTTTCATGGCCTCGTCGTTATCCGTGCCGGTGGGGGCAATGAGCTGGAGCTCATCATTGTGGCCGGGGCCTAGCCTGTTGCGCAGTTGGAGTAACTGGTTGCCTGAGGTGTCTTCGCTGAGCGCCATCAGTTCACCGGCGGTGGAGCGTCCGAGGGCCGTGACCTTTTCCTTGAGATTCAACGGCGTGGCTAGGTCATTCAGCGAGTACACCTTACCTTTGTCATTGAGCCCGAACAGGCTGCCAGCCCCGATGTCGTGCAAGGTTTTCAGCGTTGCGCCCTGGGTGTTCTCCTGCCACTGGCCCCCTTGCAACGCGTACAGCTTATTTTCGTGAATGCGCCAAGCGGTGTTGTTCGCGTCTTTGTGCACGCCGGTGATCTGCGCGCGATGGGCATCGGTGGGCATCGCCACATCGAAGGCGTTGTTGGCGCGTTTTTCACTGCTTTTGAACAGGGAAATGGCCGCATCACTGGCATGGGCGTGCATCAGCCGGTTCTGGGTGTCGACCAGCAGGTATTCGGTTTTTTCGGTGCTCTGATTGAGCTCCGCCAGGCCCTGATAACGCTGGTCGTGCTTGCTCAGAATGCCTTCGAGCAGGCGCTCGGTGCGGTTGGGCTGGCCAGGGGCGCCAAAGGCCAGTTTTTGATTGTGCAGCGCCATGCTCAGCCGCGGTGTCAGCGGGACGGAGGGTTGCTGGCCTGTCGGCGGGCCGGTGGGTACCGGGCCTGTCGGCGGCACCGGTGCGTGCCCCTGTGCCGTGCCTGTGGCCGTTGTTGCGGCTGCCGTGGTTGAAGCGTTCGCCGCATTGGGTGCTAGCGCAGTGTGCGTAGTGTTCCCAGCCCCGGAGGCGCGTGGTATCGACGAGGCATCGCCCGGCCGGGCCTTGAACAGACCGCCTGCGAAGTGGCGGCTTTTCTGCAGCGTTGACCGGCTGGCAGTGGCCATGCGCGCCAGGACATTTTTGCGCTGCGTGGGGCCGGTTGCCGTTGCAGCGGCAGGGTTCAGATGGGTGGTGCCGACATTGGTGGTCTGGCCACGTAAGACTGGAGGTAAAGCCATGCTGACGCCGTCCGTGCAAGTGAGTGCTTTGCAGGGTGAGTGGCGTCAGGCAGGCAGGTGGTTCCCGATTTCCGGAAAGATCAGGCAGGTCCGTCAGAGGGCTTGCGCCGGGGGCGTGAGATCACCGATTCGATGTTCTTGCGCCCGATCAGCAACGGGCTTTTGGCTTTGCGCGAGGCCGGCATGTCGGCCAGCCATTTGTACATCACCAGACAATCCACCAGCCCGAGCCGGGCATGGCGGTAAGCGCGGGGCAGACGGCCGACGATCTCAAAACCGAGTTTCTGCCAGAGCGCGACCGCGACGTCGTTGGTGGCGACCACGGAGTTGAACTGCATGGCCGAGAAGCCGCTGTCCAGCGCCAGTTGCTGGGAGTGCTCGCACATCAGGCGCGCGACGCCACGACCCCGCGCGACCGGGGTGACCATGTAGCCGCAGTTGCTGACATGGCTGCCGGGGCCGGCAGCGTTGGCCTTGAGGTAATAGCTGCCCAGCAATATGCCGTCTTCTTCGGCGATCAGCGTGTGCAGCGGGTATTCCAGCCACAGGTGCCGGGCTTGCTCGAACGTCACGTCGGGGGCGTAGGCGTAGGTTTCCTGCGCCTGGACCACGGCCTGAAAGGTGGGCCAGAAGACCGCGAAGTCGTCGGCGGTCATGGGGCGGATGTGGATCATGTGTGGGTTCCGGAACTCTGAAGATGCAGGTTGTGGGAGTGACCGCAATGGCGCCCCCACAGGGTGGTGCGGTGTTGTCGCCTGGAGTGTGACCCCTGGCCTCTGCAGTATTAAGAAACCACCCGATAACACGGCACATACGCCGCGCCGCCCGGCAGTTTCATCCGGTGCTGTTCGACGAACGCCTGCAACAGCTTGTCCAGCGGCTGCATTACTTCCGCGTCGCCGTGGATTTCATACGGGCCGTGTTCCTCGATCAGGCGAATGCCCTTGTCCTTGACGTTGCCCGCCACAATCCCGGAAAACGCCCGGCGCAGGTTGGCCGCCAGTTCGTGGGGCGGCAGGTCGCGGCGCAGTTGCAGGCTGGCCATGTTGGCGTGGGTCGGGTCGAACGGACGCTGGAAGCTCTCTTCGATCTTCAGCAGCCAGTTGAAGTGGAACGCGTCGGCGCGGTCGCGGCGGAACTGGCGCACCGACGCAAGGCCCAGGGTCATCTGCCGCGCCACTTCCGACGGGTCGTCGATGATGATCTGGTAATGCTTGTGCGCGGCGTCGCCCAGTGTCGCGCCGACGAACGCGTGCAACTGCTCCAGATAAGGCGCGGTGCTTTTCGGGCCGGTCAGGATGACCGGGAACGGCAGGTCCTGATTGTCCGGGTGCATGAGGATGCCGAGCAGGTAGAGGAATTCCTCCGCCGTGCCCGCCCCACCCGGGAAAATGATGATGCCGTGGCCGACGCGCACAAAGGCTTCCAGGCGCTTTTCGATGTCCGGCAGGATCACCAGTTCGTTGACGATCGGGTTCGGCGCTTCGGCGGCGATGATGCCCGGCTCGGTCAGACCCAGGTAACGGCCGCCGGTGATGCGTTGCTTGGCGTGGGCAATGGTCGCGCCCTTCATCGGGCCTTTCATCACGCCAGGGCCGCAGCCGGTGCAAATGTCCAGCTTGCGCAGGCCCAGCTCATGGCCGACCTTCTTGGTGTATTTGTATTCTTCGGTGTTGATCGAGTGGCCGCCCCAGCACACCACCATCTTCGGTTCGACGCCAGGGCGCAGTGTGCGGGCGTTGCGCAGCAGGTGGAAAACGTAATCGGTGATGCCCTGGGAGCTGCTCAGGTCGATGCGCTGGCTGTCGAGCTCGCTCTCGGTGTAGACGATGTCGCGCAGGGCGCTGAACAGCATTTCCCGGGTGCTGGCGATCATCTCGCCGTCGACGAAGGCGTCGGCCGGGGCGTTCAGCAGTTCGAGGCGCACGCCACGGTCCTGCTGGTGGATGCGCACTTCGAAGTCCTGGTAGGCCTCGAGGATGGTCTTGGCGTTATCGACATGGGCGCCGGTGTTGAGAATGGCCAGGGCGCACTGGCGGAACAGGGTGTAGATGCTGCCGGAGCCTGCGGCGCTGAGTTGCTGGACTTCACGTTGCGACAGTGTTTCCAGGCTGCCCTTGGGGCTGACCGAAGCGTTGATGACGTGTCTTGGAGCCATGCTTGATTCCTTGAAAGCGGTGCCGGCCGCCGCGAGGGGGCAGGGCACGAATACAGTGAGCGTTCGAGACGCTCACCCATGGGGCCATTTTTTACATCGGTTGGTCAGGAAAGCAAACGTTGTGAGCGCGAATCTGGAAATTTCCCGTGGCCCCGGTATGCTGCACGTCGACGTCCAGACCCATCGGCCTTCCCGACGCTATGATCTTCAACTTCACGATTTTTCTCCTCACCCTTGCCGCCATGGAAGGGGTCGGCTTTCTCGCCCACAAGTACGTCATGCACGGCTGGGGCTGGTTCCTGCACAAGTCCCACCACGAAGAACAGCTCGGCGCCTTCGAAACCAACGACCTCTATCTGCTGGCGCTGGGCATGGTGGCGATCGCGCTGATCGTCGCCGGCAACAGCGGCCATGACCCGCTGCAATGGGTGGGCGCAGGCGTCGCGGCATTCGGCCTGATTTACATGCTGGTTCACGACGGCATGGTCCATCGCCATTGGCCTGCGCGACCACGGCCGCGCAGTCGCTACCTCAAACGCCTCTACCACGCGCACTTGATGCACCACGCGGTGAAAGGCCGACGCAACAGCGTGTCGTTCGGCTTTCTCTACGCGCCTTCGGCGGCCACCCTGAAAAAGCAGTTGCGCGAGCATCGCTCGGCCCCACGTGACGAGCGTAGCCGAGACAGGACCGGCGCTGCCATGGGCACGGATCTGCAGAACGGTTGAACGGGGTCCACGCCGAACCTGTCAGTAATCTCACGTGGGTCACGCTGTTCACCGTCGTGTTGCTGCCGTAGAACTGACGGTCAGTCGTCTCGCGCTGTTAATCCAACCGAATTTCTTATCCGGAGAACCCCATGACTCAAGCATCGACACAGGCAACGGGCAAGACCGTCACGTTCAAACGCCCGGACGGCAAAGAGTTGAGTGGCTACCTGGCCAGCCCGGCCAAGACCGAAGGCGCACCCGCCGTGGTGGTGATTCAGGAATGGTGGGGCCTCAACGATCAGATCCGGGGCGTGGCCGACCGGCTCGCGGCGTCCGGTTATCTGGCGCTGGTGCCGGATCTGTACCGTGGCGAAATGACGGTCGAGGAAGAAGAAGCCCACCACTTGATGGATAAACTCGACTTCGCCGACGCCGCCACCCAGGACATTCGCGGCGCCGTGCAATACCTCAAGGGCCACAGCCAGAAAGTCGGTGTCACCGGTTTTTGCATGGGCGGCGCGCTGACCCTGCTGGCACTCAACTTCATCCCCGAGCTGTCCGCCGGCGTGGTGTTCTACGGCATGCCGCCGCTGGAATTCCTCGACCCTGCGGCAATCAAGGTGCCGATGCAGGCGCACTGGGGCACTCAGGATGAATTCTTCCCGGCGGACGGCGTCGATCAGCTGGAAGCCAAACTCAGCGAAGGCGGCGTCGATCTGGAATTCCACCGCTACCTGGCCCACCACGCCTTTGCCAACGAAGAAGCCGTCGGCCCTGGCCGGATAGCGGGTACGCAATACGACCCGGTCTGGGCGCAGCTGGCCATGGACCGCACGTTGACCTTCTTCGGCCGCACCTTGTGGGGCTGAGCGAAGATTTAGTCCTCCCCATCAACCCGCGCTGAAACCGCCGTCCACGGTCAGCGTCACGCCGTTGATCATCCCGGCGTCGTCGCTGAGCAAAAAGGCGATGGTCGCGGCGATTTCCCCGGGCTGTACAAAACGGCCCAGGGGAATCCGCGACAGCATCGCGCCGGCCTTGACCGGGTCACTCCAGGCCTTGTCTGCCATCGGCGTCAGTGTCACCACCGGATTCACACTGTTGACCCGAATGCCCTGGGGGCCTAGCTCAACAGCCATCACTCGAGTCATGGCATCCAGCGCGGCTTTCGACGCGCAGTAGGCCAGATGATCCCGGGTGCCGACCGCCGCGGCCAGGCTTGAGACGTTGACGATGGCCCCCGGTACACCGCGCGCAATCAGATCACGGGCGACAATTTGCGCCACGACCATGGGCGCCCGGGTGTTGACCGCCATCAAGTGATCGAAGGTCTCGACCGACGTGTCGAGAAACGACTCCAGCTCGACCACCCCCGCGCAGTTAACCAACAGGTCGATGGGCAGCACCGAGGCCACGGCCGCGCGGGTCGCATCGACGTCGGCCAGGTCCGCCACCGCTGAGTGCGCGCAATAAGCCAGATCCTCCGGATTGCGTCCCATGGCGATCACCTCTGCACCGCAGCGCTCCAGCCACTGCACGGTTTCGCGGCCAATGCCCTTGCCCGCGCCGGTGACCAGAATCCGCTTGCCGCCAAGGTCATGATGGGCCATCGCGATCGCTCCAGAAGGGGATTTATTTGTCCTGATCGAGCAGTTGCCGGGCCGCGCTTTCGTCGATGACCAGTTCGTGGACGAAATTGCGCAGCAGCACCGCGCGAATGATGTCGGCCTTGTACGGCCCGCCGGAGACCAGCACGACCTTCTTGATCCGCCGCAGGTCTTCGAGGTCCAGAGAGACGGCGCGGCGGTTCAGCGGGTGATTGACTTCGATGCCGTCGCGGTCCAGCCAGCGGCCGAGCAGGTCACCGACGGCACCGGCGGCGCGCAACGAGCGCGCGTCCTCATCGTTGACCAGCCCCAGTTCCAGCATTAGTGAACGCTCGCTCAAATCACCGACCGTGAGCAAGGCCAGGTCGGCCAGCCGCGCCTTGCCGAGCACGGCCTGCACCGAGGCCTCTTCGAGGTACATGTCGCGGTATTGCTCTGAAGGTGCGAACACCGGCGCGGCGAGGTAGTACCAGGAGCCGCCGAACAGGCCGGCAAAACTCGAGGCGATCTCCACCGTGTTGTTGGCCGAGCCGTAATGCAGGCCGCCGAGCAGCGACAGCACGGTCAGGTTCGGCAGCGATCGCGCCGACAGTTCACGCACCGCCTGGCGCAACGTGCGGCCCCAGCCCACGGCGACGATGCTGCCGTCAGTGAGGTATTCCTCGATGCTCGGGGCAATGCCGACGCCGAGCACGCGGAAGATGGTCGACGGATCGTCGGGCGAGGGCACGACGGTGACGCGGCGCAGGCCGAAGCGGTTCTGCAGACGCTCTTCCAGTTCGATGCAGGCCGCCAGCGGCGAGGTGATGCGAATCTGCACCACGCCGGTTTCGCGGCAGGTCGCCAGGGCCTTGTTGACTCGCACGCGGGTGATGCCCAGCCGGTCGGCGATCTGCTGCTGGGTCATGCTGTTGACGTAATAGGACCACGCGATGCGGATATTGAGCTGATCCTCGGCGTTGACCGGTTCGGTGGTGAAGGGGGTGTCCGGGTAAAGGTTTTGCACGGCGGTGTCCTTACTGTGGCCGGTAAAGCGGGGCGTCTATTTCACGGCGCCCATGGTCAGCCCTTGCACCAGATGCTTGGAAACCATCAACGCGAAAATAATCACCGGGAACACGATTAGCGTGCCGGTGGCCATGATCTCGCCCCAGGGCAAGTCGTAGCCGCTCATGAAACTGGTGGCGGTCACCGGCGCGGTGCGGGCGGCGTTGCGCGTCAGCACCAGCGCATACAGCAGCTCGTTCCAGGAAAAGATGAACGAGAAGATCGCCGACACCGCCACCCCTGGCATCGCCAGCGGCAGAGCGATGCGCCAGAAGATGGTGAAGCGTGACGCGCCCGAGAGCCGCGCGGCTTCGTCCAGGTCCTTCGGCACGCCGCGAAACTGGTCGGTGCAGATCCACACCACGATGGGCAGGTTGAAGGTCAGGTAGATCAGGATCAGCACCAGATGGGTGTCGATCAGGCCCATGTTGCGCGCCATCAGAAAGATCGGCAGTGCCACGACGATGGGGCTGAGCATGCGGTTAGTGATGAACCAGAACCACAGGTCCTCCTTGCCTTTGAATTCAAACCGCGCCAGCGCGTAGGCCGCCGGTGTGCCGAGGCCGACGGCGAGCACCGTGGTGCAGACCGCGACGATCAGCGAGTTGCCGAGGCTTTTCAGCACGTCGCGCTCGAACAGCACTTTCACGTAGTTATCCAAGTGCGGTGTGAACGCCCAGATTGGCGGCGAGGCGAGGGCTTCGGCCTGGGTCTTGAGACTGGTGGCAACCATCCAGTAGAACGGAAACACCGCGAACAGGAAGATCGCCAGCAGACCGACCAGATGCCAGGCATTGACCCTGGCCCGAGGGCGCACGAAGGCGGGTGTCGCCGGGCTTTTTGCAGTCGCAACGGTGGCCATGTCAGATCTCCCGATAAACGAATTTGATGTACAGCCGGGCCAGCACGATGGTCAGGATCAGCATGAGGATCGCCTGCGCCGACGCGACGCCCTGATCGAACACGCGAAAGCCGATGCGCTGGATATAGACGCTGACCAGTTCAGTCGCGGCTCCCGGCCCACCACGGGTCATGGTGAACACGGTGTCGAACATCTTCAGGATGTCAGCGGTGCGCAGAATTAAGATCACCGTCGCGCTGGGCAGCAGAAACGGCAGTTGCACGTAACGCACGATCTGCCAGCGGCTGCGGGTTTCCAGGCGCGCGGCTTCTTCGATTTCGTTGGGCACCATGGTCAGCCCGGCGAGCAGCACCAGCGCGCAGAAGGGCGTCCATTGCCAGATGTCCATCAGCGCCACGGCAATGAACGCGTTGGTGGTGTCGCCCAGCCATTCGACCGGCCCGGCATTGACCAGTGAGAGCAGGGCGTTGGCGACGCCGAAATCGCGGTTGAAGATCAGCCGGCCAATCAGCCCTGCCACGGCGGGCGCAGTGGCCAGCGGGATGACCAGGCTCATGCGCGCCAGCAGTTTGAACCCGGAGAGGCCGGGCTTGTGCAGCATCAGCGCGATGATCAGCCCCAGCGCCAGCTGGATCGGCACCACGGTGATGAGAAACAGCCCGGTTCGCCCCAGCGCGGCCCAGAACGAAGCGTCGTTGAGCACGTTGAGGTAGTTGTCGAAGCCGATGAAAGGCGTCGCGTCTTTTGGCCGGGCCAGGTTGTACTGGCGGAACGAATTGACCAGCGCGAACACCGTCGGAAAGATGCCGATCAGCGCCAGGGCAACAGTGGCCGGCGCGAGAAAGGCAAAGGCCGCGCGGGTGTTGTTCCACAGGGTCGGGAAGGGTGGTTTTTTCGTGTTCGGCATGTGGTGGGTCTCGAAGGTGCGCACATCTCACGGCATTACGCTGAGCCCCTGTGGGAGTCAGCTTGCTGGCGAATACGCTGTGTCATTCACCGCAGAGGTGTCAGACATTTTCCATTCGCCAGCAAGCCTGCTCTTACGGGAGTGTGGTCAAACCGTCACTTCAGCAATTTGACCTTGCCGTCGTAATACCCTGCCTTCTTCAGGATCTCCTCCATCCTGCTCCCAATCGCCTTGGCACCGTCTTCCACACTGGTTTTGCCGAGCATGATCGCGGTGCCGTTTTCGCCGACGACTTCGGATATTTCCGGCCATTGCGGGAAGCGCGGGCGGTAGTCAGGCACGCCGCCTTCCCACGAGGTCACCATCGGCAGCACGAACGGGTATTTCTTCTGCACGTCGGCGTCCTTGTACACCGACATCCGCCCGCTCACGCCACCGGCGTCCAGGTAAGGCTTGGCCATGGCTTCGGAGGTGACCCACTGGATGAACAGCCACGCCGCGGCCTTCTGCTTGTCGTCGGACTTGGCGTTCACGCCCAGGGAGAACCCGCCAAGCGCCGGCTTCAAACCGGCCGGGCCTTTGGGCTCGGTGGCCACGGCGAGGCAGTCGGTGATTTTCGATTTCGTCGGGTCGGCCAGGGTGCCGTAGAACGCCGACCATTCGGTGATCATCGCCACCTTGCCTTGGGCGAGGGCGTTGACCGCTTCGTTGTGGTCGTAATCGACGATGCCCGGCGGCATGTATTTCATCAGGTCCTGACGAAATTGCAGGCCTTGCTGAGATGCCTTGGAGTTGAGGTTGGATTTGAACTGATCGTCCAGCAACGAGCCGCCGAACGGCCAGAGGAAACGCATGAAGCTGTCCGCCGACTGCGTTTCACCGCGCCGCGATTGCAGGGCGTAGGCGTAGCGGTCCTTGGTCTTGTCGGTGAGTTTGGGCGCGTAGTCCTTGAGCAGTTCGTCCCACGTGGCCGGCGGCTTGTCGAAGCCGGCGTCCTTGAGCATGCACTTGTTGTAGAACAGCAGGCCGGAGTAGTTATCGAACGGCAGGCCGTAGGTCTGTTTGTCCCAGCTGCCGAAGGATTCCAGCAGGATCGGGAAGAAACCCTCCAGCTTGAGGTCCGGGTCGGCGAGCTTCGCGTCCTGGGTGAAGGTGGTGACCGGTTCAAGCCAGCCGTTGCCGGCGAATTCGCCGATCCACACCACGTCCGTCAGCACGACGTCGAGCTGCTCGCCGGAGGTGAAACTCAGCACCTCGCGTTCGCGGCTATTCTCGTAGGGGATGGTTTCGTAGCTGACCTTGATGCCGGTTTTCTTTTCGAACTCCGGCAGCAGTTTTATGGCGGCGGCGTAACCGGGACGGTCGAGGAAAATCGCCTTGATTTCGGTGCCCTTGTACGGCGCGGCGGCCTCTTCCAGCGTCCAGGCCTGTGCGGCGCCGGAACCCAGCGCAATCGACAGGGCGAGGGCATTCCAAACCAGCTTCTTCATTTACGTGACCTCATTATTGTTGTGGGTGAGGGTTACGCGGGGACAGGTGTTAACCGTGCATACAGGTGAATCAACGGGGCAGTTAATCCGGTTCGGGCGAGTTCCTTGACATTTGTAATTTACGAATTACAAATGATCGTAGGACAAAATGCATTGCTGTCAAATCAGCGCGCCGTTGCCACGAGAAATGCCCAAACAACAATAATTCAGGGGATACGATTTTGACTGAGCTCAGTTTGAGTGGCGTCGAGAAGGCCTATGGCGAGATCAAGGTCTTGCATGACATCCACCTGAGTATCGAGAGCCGCGAGTTCGTGGTGTTCGTCGGACCTTCGGGGTGCGGCAAGTCAACCCTGCTGCGCTGTATCGCGGGCCTGGAGAGCATTACCCAGGGTCAGATTCGCATCGGCGCCCGGGACGTGACATACCTGGAGCCGGCCGATCGCGGCGTGGCCATGGTGTTCCAGTCCTACGCGCTGTACCCGCACATGTCGGTCTACGCCAACATCGCCTTCGGGCTGAAGATGCAAAAGACCCCCAAGGACCAGATCGAAGCCAAGGTGCGCAATGCCGCGCGCATCCTGCAGCTCGAACCGCTGCTCGACCGCAAGCCCAAGGCATTGTCTGGCGGCCAGCGTCAGCGCGTCGCCATCGGCCGGGCCATCGTCCATGAGCCCGAAGTCTTTCTGTTCGACGAACCGCTGTCCAACCTCGATGCCTCCCTGCGGGTGCAGATGCGCATCGAGATCGCCAAGCTGCACGCTGACCTCCAGGCGACCATGGTCTACGTCACCCATGACCAGGTCGAAGCCATGACCCTGGCTGACAAGATCGTCGTGCTCAACAAGGGTTGCATCGAACAGGTGGGCTCGCCGCTGGAGCTGTATCACCATCCGCGCAACCGCTTTGTCGCGGGCTTCATCGGCTCGCCGCAGATGAGTTTTCTACCAGTCACGGCGGTAGACATCAGTGCCGAAGGCGTCCAGGTCAGCCTGCCGGGTGGCGAGCTGTTATGGGTCCCGGTGATGGCCGAACACGTCAAGGCGGGCGACCCATTGACCCTGGGCCTGCGTCCCGAGCATCTGTCGGATCGGGGCGAGGGCGATGCGCAGATTCCGGTAAAAACCCTGGTGGTCGAGCATCTGGGCGGGGAGACGTTTACCCACGCGCAGACCGACGACGGCCATGATCTGATGGTCAAGGGCGAGGGAATGTCGGCGGTCAAGGCGGGGCAACTGCTGCGTGTCGGTGTCCAGGGCCACCGTTGCCATCTGTTCGATGAACAGGGTCAGGCACTGGCGCACCGGCGGCATTACACCGAGGCGAACGTGGGCGACGGGCAGGTTCCGGCGTCGGCGATCCAGGCGGGATAATCGGCCTGTGCGTTGATCAGGGCGCCTTGGGACGCCGGTTCCAGAGCCCTCGCGGTGTTTTTTTCATTCAAGAGAAAAGTGTCAGCGCCGATACAGCCCCGGGCCCGATCCGTTTTCGGGCCGGATATTTTCCCAAGGAGCTGTAAATGCGCATTACCCACATTCTGGCGTTGGTTGGCACACTGGTGCTGACCGGCTGTTCGTCCATGATGAAACCCGCCGACAATCAAGCCATCGAAGCCAGTCCCCAGGACAGTACCCAGGTCGTGTTCATGCGCAGCGCGTTCATGGCCAAGGCCATCGACGCGTCCGTGTATGACGTGACCGGCGGCAAGACCCAGTTCATCGGCATCCTCGCCAATGGCACCAAGGTCGCCTACCCAACGACGCCGGGCCACCACACCTTCATGGTGGTCTCGGAAGCGGCGGACTTCATGGAAGCCGACCTGGCGCCGGGCAAGACCTACTATTCGATGGTCATCCCGCGCATGGGCATGTGGAAAGCGCGCTTCTCACTGTGGCCGGTGGCCCGCGATCCGAAAGCGGAATACAGCTCGCAGTCCGGCGATTTCAAGGACTGGATCGCCGACACCAAGCGTGTGACCAACTCGCCGAAATCCCTGAGCTGGTTCGAGAGCAACAAGACCTCGGTCGAGTCCAAGCGGGTTGAGTACTGGCCGGTCTGGCAGAAGAAAAGCGCGGCGGACGTTGAGCTGCGCACATTGCACGCCGCTGACGGGCTGTAATCGCCGAGCCGCTTGGTAAGGCGGCTCGCAAGCCCATCAGCGCTTACTGCACCCCGAACAGCGCCGTCCAGTAAATGCCGGCGTCGCTTTTCGGGTCGGTGGCGTACGCAGCGCCGAGGTCATGAAACTGCGGGTTCATGAGGTTGGCGCAGTGGCCGGGGCTGGCCAGCCAGCCTTCGACCACCTTGCGCGCATTGTCCTGCCCGGCGGCAATGTTCTCGCCGATCTGCTGGCCGATATACCCGGCCAGCTCCGCACGGTCCCCCGGCGTCCCGCCGTTGCGACCCTTGTGATCAAAATAATTGTTATTGGCCATGGAGCGTGAGTGGCTTTCGGCTGCGCTCATCAACGTGTCGTTCCACACCAGCGGGGCAGCAGCGGAAAACGACTGGGTGCCACATTGCTGCGGTTGCTTGCGCGCTTCATTGATCAGCCCCAGCAGTTTCTGGCCCTCGGCCTGCGCGTTACCCAGCCCGCCCGCCAGCAGTGGGCGCGCCAGCACGATGCGCCAGTCACGATCGTTGCGGCTGACGCCGATGTCGACGAACTGCGGATTGAGCACCACCTGACAAAAGCTTTCCTGAATCGCCGCCATGGCCGCTTGTGCGTCGCGCGGGCCCGAGAGGGTGATGGCCTGGACGCTGACCATCGGATACGACGCCCGGGCCAGCATCGGCTGCAGATCCACCGTGCCACTGGCGGGCAGGTTCAGGCGCGGGTCGCTGTTCAGCGGCGGCAGCTCGGTCGACGCCACATTGGCGCAGGGCTGGGCCTGGCTGCGGTAGGAATTGATTGACTGGATCAGCTGCGTTTCTTCGCTGGCCACGGCCGTCCCTGCCATCAGCAGCGCCAGGGGCACAACAGCGAGACACTGGATGAATGATCTGAAACGCATGGAAATCTCCCTCGAACTGACGCGCCCACGGTGCGCGATTTTACCTGTCGCGAAATAGTCTGAGCCGCACAAACCGTGGAGGTTGCAGCGATGAGCAGGGTTTTTGCAATAGCCGGCGTGAAAACCTGGTGTTTTGCCGTCTGGTGCACATTGATGCATGAACGAACGGGTACGACGGGAGGGTGTTTGTTTATTCTGCGCCCCGGTGATAGTCGTCACGCGGCCTGCGACCCATAATCAGCGCTCGACCCTGCAGTGTGACTTTGATGACCACGACCATTCAGCGACTGACCCCGGAATATGCCTCGGCTTACCGAGCCCTGATGCTTGAAGCCTATGCCCTCCATCCTGATGCGTTTACCTCCGACGTCGGCGAGCGCGAAGCCTTGCCGATCAGTTGGTGGGAAAAGCGCCTTGTGGTCGGGCCTGAGGCGACGGAAGTGGTGTTCGGCGCCGTAGAAGCAGGGAGACTGCTGGGGGTTGCCGGCCTTTCTCTTGAAAGCAGAAAAAAGGCGCGTCACAAATCCACGCTGTTCGGGATGTACGTGCCCCACGCCCATCGGGGGAAAGGCGTCGGGCATGACCTGGTCTGCAGTGTGTTGGCCTATACGCGGAGCGTGCCGCAGCTGTTACTCGTCCAGTTGACGGTGACCGACGGCAATCGCGGCGCGCAGGACTTGTATGAGCGGATGGGGTTTGAGACGTTCGGGGTCGAGCCGTATGCCGTGGCGGTGGGGGATCAGTACGTCTCCAAGGTGCATATGTGGTGTGATTTAAGACGTTCCGGGTCAGAGAGCGGCTGAAGCTGATCCCACTAATCGATCGCGTACACAGTGTAGGACCGGCTTTAGCCGGGAAGAGGCCAGCGTGCGCGCCATCCATTTGTCGGCATGGCCTCCGACGCCTTCCCGGCTGAAGCCGGTCCCACTATGGGATCGCGGTCGATTTCTTACTATTGGATCGCGGTTGATTAGTGGGACTGGCTTTAGCCGGGAAGAGGCCAGCGGGTGCGCCATCCATTTTGCGGCATGGCCTCCGACGCTTTCCCGGCTGAAGCCGGTCCTACTACTGGATCGCGGTCCAACCTTAATCATCTACCGCTCGATCGAGCGGCTCCAGCGGGCGTTCCATTCCGGGCGGACCTGGTTGACCTGATCCCAGTCGATGGTCACGGCGGTTTCCAGGTATTTGTTCATGGCTTCCACCTGACCGCGGGTCTTGTCGGTGGTCGGGGTTTTCGGGTTGGACGGGATCTGGTCGCCCATTTCCAGGGCCGGCGCCTGGGCTTCCGGGGTCAGCAGGAACGCCGCGAGCTTCTGCGCCAGTTCCGGCTGGTCGTTGTTGGCGATGGTGCATTCGGCCACGTTCAACACCACACCGCCTTCCTTCGGCGGCGCGTATTCCACCGGCACGCCCTTGAGCTTGAGCGCGGTCACCTGGGTCGGCGTCAGCGGGAACAGCGCCGCTTCACCGGTCTGCACCATCTCCGAGATCTTCGCGGAGCTGGCGATGTACTCCAGCACGTTCGGGCCCACCGTCTTCGGCCATGCTTTGAAACCCGGCTCGACGTTGGTTTCGTTGCCACCCTGCAGCCGGTTGAACATCAGAAAGCCGTGCAGCCCGAAGGTGGAGGAGGCCAGCGACTGGAACACCAGCTTCTCCTTGTATTTAGGGTCGGCCATGTCGGCCCAGGACGTCGGCGCGCTCCAGCCGTTGTCCTTGAACATCTTGGTGTTGTAGGCCAAGCCGGTGACGCCAAGGCTCACGGCCACCGCTTCTTCCTTGATCTTGCCCTTGGCCGGAATGTCCGCCAGGCTCGCGCTCGGGTTCAGCTTGCCGCACAGACCCATGGAAATGGCGCGGTACATGATGCCGTCGTCGAGGAACATCACGTGCATCTGTGGGTTGTCCTTGCTGGCCTGGACCTTGGCGAGGATGTCCGAGGACGTGCCCGGCACGATCACCACCTTGACGTTGTTGGCCTTCTCGAACGCGGGCAGCACATTGTCGGCGTACAAGCGCTCCATGGTGCCGCCGTTCATGCCCAGGTACAGCGTCGGTTCGGCCTGTGCGGGCATCGAAGCAAGCAACATAGCGAACGGCAGGCAAGACAAGCCGGTCAGGGCAACACGTTTCGTGTGAGTCATGGGTTCGACCTTCCTCTGAGCAATGGAATGACGTTATCGGTGCCGGACGGCACAACGATGGCATGCGATGAAATGTGCGGTTGCGATTGAAAGCGGGTGATCGAGAACGGCGTCAGGTTGATGTTCGAGGCCCCAACGCAGACGATCTGCGCCAAAGCCTCGCCCGCCGCCGGGCCAATCTGAAAGCCCGATCCGGCAAAGCCGAAGCCGTGCAGCAGACCGGGTTGCGTCGAACTGGCCCCCAGCACCGGCTCGCGGTCGGGCAGGTACCCTTCGGTGCCGCTCCAGGTGCGAATGGCCTGGGCACCGGCCAGCGGCGGATACAGTTCAACGGCGTTGCGCAGGATCTCCAGAATCGCCGCCTGACCCGGGCGGGCGGTGGCCAGGTCCAGCGGAAATCCCTGACCGCCGCCCAGCACGCAATTGCCCCGCGCCACCTGCCGCGCATAAATCCCGCCGCCTTCGACGCCAGTGCTGACGTCCATGAACATCGGCAGCGGTTCGGTCACCAGCATCGCCGGGTGGCCCGCGCGCATTGGCACCGGTTCGTCGAACTGATTGGCCAGTTGCGCCGCCCAGGCACCGGCGCAATTGAGCAGCCACGGCGCTCGAAAGCTCAGGCCGCTGGCGGTCCTCACCCGAAAAGACTGCCCGTCATGGGCGACCTCACTGACGTGGGCCTGCTCGACGGTCTGCGCACCGGCGCGGCGTGCGGCAGAGGCAAACGCCGGGGAGACGAGGCGCGGATTGGCATGGCCGTCGTCAGCACACAACGAAGCGCCCACCGCCACATCGCCCGCCCAGGGGAAGCGCGCCCGCAACTGGGCGTGATCGAGCAGCTGCAGTTCCATCCCGAACCCGCGCGACGCCTCTTCATACGCAACCAGCGCGGCCATGTCCTTGTCGCTGCGGGCCAGCTTGAGATGCCCGGAGCGCACGTATTCGCCGTCAGTGCCGATGAACGCGCGCAGGTCCCCCCAGATTTCGTGAGCGCGCCGGGACAGCGGCAGTTGCGACAGCGGGCGGCCCTGACGGCGCACGCCGCCGTAGTTCACACCACTGGAATGCGAACCGAAAAAGTCCCGCTCCAGCAACGCCACGTGTTTCCCGCTCAAGGCCAGAAACAGCGCCGCCGAGGCGCCGACGATCCCGCCGCCAATAATCACCGCATCCACTTCAATGGGCTGGCTCATTGTTCTGCCTCCACGCCAAACGGCAGCGGCTTGATTGGCGCCTGCCCGCGCAAACGACCCACGCTGGAAATCTCCCGCCCCGACGCCTGAGCGACGATTTCCGTCGCGGCCAGGCCGCACATGCGCCCCTGACAACGGCCCATGCCGACCCGGCACATGGCCTTGACCCGGTTGATTTCCCAATGACCCTCGGCCACGGTCTGACGGATATCGCCGGCGCTGACTTCTTCGCAGCGGCACACGGTCAGGCTGTCCGGCGCCTTGGCCGCCCAGTCTTCGGGGAAGGGGAACGCCGTTTCCAGTCCCTGGCGAAACCGCTGAATGCCTTCCAGTTGCCGCTGCAATTCGATGCTGCGGGCGCGGTCGATGCGGTAACCGATGTCGCCGAGCAAGGTCAGCGCCGCCAGTTCGCCGGCCATTTCCGCAGCGTCGGCGCCCATGATCCCGGCCCCATCACCGGCCAGATAAACCCCCTCGACACTGCTGCGGCCGGCCGCGTCGCGGGTGGGCAGCCAGGCGCGATTCAATGGGCTCCAGGCAAATTCGCAGCCGAGCAGATCGGCCAATTGGGTTTCGCTGCGCAGGGCATGGGCGAAGGCGACGGCGTCACAGGCGAGGTTTTTCCGCTGATTGCCCTGTTGCCAACTGACCCCGCTGACCCGTCGCTCGCCCTGAATGTCGTGCAGATGAACGCCTTGATGGACCGGCACGCCGCGGGCGGTCAGCCACGCGCGGTAATAAAGCCCTTTGGCCAGTGTCGACGGTTGCCCGAGCAGCGCGGGCAGGGCGCGGGTCTGGGCGGAAAAGGGCGAGCTGTCGAGCACTGCCGCCACCGTCGCACCGGCCTTGGCGTACTGATACGCCACCAGATACAGCAGCGGCCCGCTGCCGGCAAAGACCACGCGTTGACCGATGGCGCAGCCCTGAAACTTCAGCGCGATCTGCGCCGCGCCGAGGCTGTAGACACCGGGCAGCGTCCAGCCCGGCACCGGCAGGATGCGGTCGGTGGCGCCGGTGGCCACGATCAGATGCTTGAACGGCACCTGCGCGGCGCGGCCATTGCGCAGGGTGTCGAGGGTGCGTGCTTCGGCGTTCCACACCAGCGTCTCGGCGCGGTAGTCGATTTCGGTCTGCAACTGATCGAGGGTGGCGTGAACCGACTCGGCTTTGCCTGCTTCGAAACCGTACAGCGCCTTTGCCGAGCGTTTGAAATGCTCCGGCTGGCGACGATAGACCTGACCGCCGCCACGCAGGCTTTCATCCAGCAGACAAGGGCGCAGGCCGTGGGCGAGCAGCGTCTGCGCCGCGCGAATCCCGGCCGGGCCAGCGCCGACGATGACGGTGTTGATGGCCTGAAGGGTCGGCGCATTCATACGCTGCGCCCCGGTTCACGACTCACGCACACGCCAGCTTCCAGCAGCGTCGAACAGGCCCGCACCCGCCGACCGTCGCCCAGTTTCACCCAGCAATCCTGGCACGCGCCCATCAGGCAGAAACCGGCGCGGGGTTCGCCGCTGAAGTCGCTGCCGCGCAACGAATCCTCTACGGTCAGCACCGCCGTGAGCAGCGTGTCGCCCTGCAATCCACTGGCCGGCTGACCGTCGAGGGTGAAGGCGACCACGGCGCGATCGCGTTCGGCCAGTCGTTTCAGCAGCGCCATGGCGCGCCCTCCCTGAGACAGATGTCAATGGATGAAAGAGTCATCAATGCCTCCCCACCAGCACACGGTCCAGGCCGTACACCCGGTCGAGGATGATCATGGTGGCCGCCGTCAGGGCGATAACCAGCGCGGACACCGCCGCCATCATCGGGTCGATGGATTCGGTGGCGTACACGTACATGCGCACCGGCAGGGTCTGGGTCGAGGGCGAGGTGACAAAGATCGACAGCGTCACTTCGTCGAAGCTGTTGATGAACGCCAGCAGCCAGCCACCGGCCACGCCGGGCAGGATCATCGGCAAGGTGATTAGGCGAAACAACGTGAAGCGGCTGGCACCGAGGGATTCAGCGGCCTGCTCGGCGCTGCGGTCCATGCCGATGGAGGCGGCGATCACCAGCCGCAGCACGTACGGCGTGATCACCACCACGTGGGCGAACATCAGCCAGACGAAACTGCCGTTCACGCCCATCAGCGCGAACAGGCGTAGCATCGCAACCCCCAGCACCAGATGGGGAATGATGATCGGCGACAGGAACAGGCCGTTGAGAAAGTCGCGGCCGGGAAAGCGATAGCGGGTGATCGCCAACGCCGCCGGCACCGCAATCAACGTTGCCAGGGTGGCCGCGACCACCGCCAGAATCAGGCTGTTGTAGAAGGACTGAATGAAGTCGGCGCGCTCGAACACCGCCCTGAACCAGCGCAGGGAAAACCCGTGCCACGGCAGGCTGAGGGTGTTTTCCGGGGTGAAGGCCACCAGGCAGACCACCACCAGCGGCGCCAGCATGAAAATCACCACCAGGGCATGAAACGACAGGGCCAGAGGACCGTTCTTGGACATGGCTCATTCCCCCAGGGATTTTTTGTAGCGGCCTTCAACCAGCCGGTTCCACGACAGCATGACCAACAGGTTGATCAGCAGCAGCGCCACGGCAATCGCCGCGCCCATGGGCCAGTTGAGTTCCGAAAGGTATTGGTCGTAGACGACGGTGGCGACCATCTTCAGCCGGCGTCCGCCAAGCAGGCCGGGGATGGCAAACGAACTGGCCGACAGGCCGAAGACGATCAGCGTCCCCGACAGCACGCCCGGCATCACCTGCGGCAGCACCACCATGCGCATCACTTGCGCCTGAGTGGCGCCGAGGGACAGCGCGGCTTGTTCGGCGGAGGCGTCGAGTTTCTGCAGCGAGGTCCACACCGGGATGATCATGAACGGCAGCATCACGTGGACCAGCGCCAGAATCACCGCGAACGGCGTGTAGAGCATCTTGATCGGGCGACCGCCGAGGGCCTGGATCGCCTGATTGATCAGACCGTCCGCGCCCAGCAACAGGCCCCATCCAAACGCCCGCACCACCACCGAAATCAGCAGCGGCGTGAGGATCAGGATCAGGAAAATCGAGCGCCACGGGGTGCCCATGCGGCTAAGGATGTAGGCCTCGGGCACGCCGATCACCACGCACAGCAGGGTCACCAGGGCGCTGATCCAGAAGGTGCGCAGGAAGATCTCGTAGAAGTACGAATCGGTGAGCAGATTGGCGTACTGGGCCAGGGTCCATTCACCGCTTTTGACTCCGACTTCGTAGTCGAACACGTTGAACGAGAGCACCAGCGTCAACGCCAATGGCAGCAACAGCAGGCCGAAGAACAGCGCCAGGGCCGGGGCCGATAGCAGGTAGCCGCGTCCGGTGTCGCGCAGCACACTCATGCCGGCACCTCGTCGACGCTTAACACCCGCAGCAGATCGGACGGCCAGTCCAACCCTACCGCGAAGCCTTCGTTCATCGGCGCGTCGCCATCGTTGCGGCGCACCACGGTGATTTCGCCGATGGGCGTTTCGATGCGGTACAGCCACTGGCTGCCGAGGAAGTAGCGCATGACCACGCGCCCTTGCAGCCGCCCGGTCCCCGCAGGCACCAAGTCAATTTTCTCCGGGCGCAGGCTCAGCACCAGTTCGCCGTCGCCTGGCTCGTGGCGCACCTGGGCCGCGCCGCTGGCATCGCGATCGCCGCGCAGCAGATTGGCCTTGCCGACGAAGCCGGAGATGAAACGGGTACGGGGGTGTTCGTAGAGGTTGTAGGGCTCGTCGATTTGGGTGATACGCCCGGCCTGCATGACCACGACGCGATCGCTGATGGACAGCGCTTCGGCCTGGTCGTGGGTGACCATCAGGGTGGTGATGCCGACTTCGCGCTGGATGCGCCGGATTTCGAATTGCATCTCCTCGCGCAGGTTGGCGTCGAGGTTGGACAGGGGCTCGTCCAGCAGCAGCACCGGCGGCTCGATCACCAACGCCCGGGCCAGGGCCACGCGCTGACGCTGGCCGCCGGACAGCTCGCGCGGATAACGCTCAGAATGGGGCGTGAGGCGCACCAGCTCCAGCACCCGGGAGACGCGGCGCTCGATATCGGCGGCCGAGACTTTGCGCATCTTCAGGCCGAACGCCACGTTGTCGCGCACGGTCATGTGCGGGAACAGCGCGTAGGACTGAAACACCACGCCGAGGCCGCGACTGGCCGGTTTGGCGTGGGTAATGTCGCGGCCATCCAGCAGGATGCGGCCGGCGCTGACATCAACGAAGCCGGCGATCATTTGCAGGGTGGTGGTTTTGCCGCAGCCGGAGGGGCCGAGCAGCGAGACGAATTCGCCTTTCTCCACGGAGAGGTCAGTGGCGACGACTGCATCGACAGGGCCGTAGCGCTTGCACAGTGCCTGGAGTTGAAGAAAAGCCATGGCTGCGTTCCACCTTTTTTTCGTGCGCACCGAAGGCGCGCGTTTTTTATGGGCAGATGCGAAGAGAAGTGCTGCGTGTGCCGTGGACGCTGGCGCTCGATCGGTGTCGGCTGCCGCTGTTATTCAAATCGCCCTGTGGACCGATCCTAGGCCCAAGACTAGGATGCGCTCAACGAGCAATTTCATTGAGTGAGTAGTTTTTTCGAATTCATTCATTCAGCGAAAAGAAATAAGGAGTAGAGCGAAATGGATTCCACTGAGCGGAAGAGTGGTGAGAAAGAAACGGGGGTTGGTGGGGTCTCTCGCCTGTTTGCCGTGCTGCGGGCGCTGGGCAATTGTCCCGATGGCAGTGAGCGCGTGACCCAACTGGCTCAACAGGTCGGGCTCTCTCAACCGACCACCCACCGCTTGTTGCGCAGCCTGATGGACGAAGGCATGGTCGAGCAGGACGTGCGCAGCAAACGTTATCGCCTGAGCCTGGAATTCTTCGCCCTGGCCGCGCGCGCCGGGCAGTCCGGCAACCTGCGCGACGTGGTGCGGCCGAGTTTGCTGCGCCTGTCGGCCTCGTTGGGGGACTCGTTGTTTCTGCTCGCCCGCAGTGGTTTCGATGCGGTGTGCCTGGACCGCAGCGAAGGGCCGTACCCGATCCGCACCTTCACCGGCGATATCGGCGGCCGCGTGGCGCTGGGCGTGGGGCAGGGCAGCCTGGCGATTCTGGCGTTTCTGCCGGAAGACGAACGCGAGACCGTGATCCGCTACAACCTGCCGCGCCTGCGGGATTTCCATCTGTACGACGAAGTGATGCTGCGCTCGGAAATCGACACGGTGCGGCGGACCGGCTATGCCGCGCGCAACACCGGCGTGCTGGAAGGCATGGCGGGTCTGGCAGTGCCGATTCTGGACCGTGATGGCCGGGCGGTGGCGGCGTTAAGTGTGGCGACCATCAGCGACCGCCTCAGTGCAGACCGCATGCCCACGGTGGTGGACATGCTCAAGCGCGAGGCCGCGGCGATCAGCCAGAAAATCAACCCCTTCGATCCGGTGCTGCGCAGACCCTCCCAAGTGTTCGGCCAGCGGGAATGATCGCTGCCTGGTACGCACTCATCTGAATCCCGTTCAGCACGTCTTGACCACCGTTTGACTGGGCTGCAGCCCTTGCCGTTGGCGCTTTTCAGCCATTGGTCGGATCTGCCGAGGCGACCTTCAAGAAACCCTGCGCGGGGTCGAATCACTCTGTGTAGGCGCCTCGTTTTCGGATCGGTCCGACGCGATGGCACAGGGATGTGGCAAGCCGCAAAAAAACTCCGGGCGATCCTCGGAGCAGGTTGTCCTCCCTTTTGAGATGCCTCGTATGTCCAAATCCCTGAAATTGCAGATCCTTGCGCTGCTCAGCGGCAGCCTCGTGCTGGTCGTGCTGATTGCCCTCGCGTGTTTCCAGTTCCTGTCCAGCAACGTGCACGCCT
Source organism: Pseudomonas sp. W2-17 (assembly GCF_041060445.1). Lineage (NCBI taxonomy): Bacteria > Pseudomonadati > Pseudomonadota > Gammaproteobacteria > Pseudomonadales > Pseudomonadaceae > Pseudomonas > Pseudomonas sp. W2-17. The sequence continues at coordinate 230,041 of NZ_JAUFNS010000009.1, forward strand.
ATCGCGGTCTGCTTGAAGGGCCGCTGCACGCCTCGCAACTGGTCGATCAGGCCAACCTGCAATTCAAGGTGCAGGTGCAGGAGTGGAAAAACGTGCTGTTGCGCGGCAAGCAGCCGGCCGATCGCGACAAGTTCTGGGCGCAGTTCGAAGACCAGGAACGTCAGGTGCAGGACACCCTCGGCAGCCTGAGTGCAATGGACGGGCTGGATTCGGCAACCAAAACCCAGGTTGATGCGCTGCGCAATGAGCACCGCACGTTAGGTGTGGCTTACCGCAAAGGCCGTGACGCTTACATCGCTGCCGGGGGTGATCCGGTCGCCGGGGACATGGCCGTTAAAGGCGTCGACCGTGCCGCCAGCGAGCAGATGACCGGCCTGGTGACTGGCCTGCGCAAGCAGAGTGACGAGCAGTCGAAAATCCTCAGCAGCACGGCTGACCGGACCATTCTCATCGGCACGCTGGTCATGCTCGCCTCGGCGCTGCTGGTGGGCGTGCTCACCCTGTGGATGGTCAACCGCAATATCGTCGGCCCGATCCGCCTGTTGATCGAATACGTCGCGCAATTGAGTCAGGGCAAGTTCAGCGACCGCGTCAGCATCACCCGTCAGGATGAGCTGGGGCGTCTGGCGGTTGCCGCCAACACGCTGCGGGATTTCCTCGCCGACACCTTCACCCGGCTCAAGCGCAGCACCACCGACCTGGACAGTGCCGGCGGCGAGCTGAAAGCCATTGCCGCGCTGATGGCCCAAGGGACTCACGAGCAGTTCGAGCGCACCGACCAGGTGGCGACGGCGATGACTGAAATGTCCGCCACCGCCCAGGAAGTCGCCCGCCATGCCGCCCAGGCAGCCCAGGCCGCTGACGAAGCGGACCGCAGTTCCCAGGAAGGCAGCAAGGTGATGGGCGCGACCATCACTGCCATCACCCAAATGCGCACCGAGATCAGCAACACCGCCAACGTCATTCGTCGTCTGGAAACCGACAGCGGGCGGATCGGCAAAGTGCTGGAAGTGATTCGCGGCATCGCCGAGCAGACCAACCTGCTGGCGCTGAACGCGGCCATCGAAGCAGCCCGTGCCGGCGATGCCGGGCGCGGTTTTGCGGTGGTTGCCGACGAAGTGCGTACGCTGGCCCAGCGCACGGCGGCGTCGACGGCGGAAATCAACCAGATCATCAGCTCGGTGCAGACCGGCGCGGTCGATGCTGCCCAGGCGATTGAAAGCGGGCAGGCCCGCAGTCAGGAAAGCGTCGATCAGGTGGCGCTGGCAGGTTCTTCGCTGGAGCGCATTACCAGCGCCGTGGAAGCCATCCGCGACATGAACCGCCAGATCGCCACGGCAGCGGAAGAGCAGACGTCCGTGGCCGAAGACATCTCCCGCAACCTGACCGAAATCACCGCCATCGCTACCACCAACCAGGACAACGTCCAGCGCACCCAGACCGCGAGTCAGGATCTGAGTGTGTTGTCGGCGGGGTTGAACGACGTGATTTCGCGGTTGAGTGCGTAGCGCTCAGCCACGTTGTCACTGCTGAAGCGCGCTCCTACAGGTTCGTGCGGGTTCTCACCATCCGGGCCGGACGCAGATCAACTGTAGGAGCAATCGGAGGTTACGACGGTCGCGAATGCGGTGGGTCTGTCACACCACCATTGCCTGCCCCAACGCATTCGCCAGCAAGCCGGCTCCTACTGAGATCGCGTCGTGCGGTCACCTTTCAGCCCTGGCGAAACACCAACGCTTTCAACCCGCCGCCTTCCTCTGCGTCGGCAAATTCCGGCGGGTTTTCCAGGCGCTGTTCAAACCGCAACCCGGGCGCTTCGCGGGTCACGCCTTCGATGAGAAAGTCCGCACCCAGCAACGGGTCGTTCATGCACGCCAGCACCGTGCCTTCTGCCGTTAACAGCTCCGGCAGTTTGCGCAGCACCCGCTGATAATCCTTGGTCAGCAGAAAACTGCCTTTCTGAAACGACGGCGGGTCGATGATCACCAGGTCATACGGCCCGGTGCTTTTCACCTTGCCCCAGGATTTGAACAGCTCGTGGCCGAGAAAGGTGACCTTGCTCAGGTCATGGCCATTCAAGCGATGGTTGTCGCGACCGCGACTCAGTGCCGCGCGCGACATGTCCAGATTGACCACAAAGTCCGCGCTGCCCTCGATCGCCGCCACCGAAAACCCGCAGGTGTAGGCGAACAGATTCAACACCCGCTTGCCCGCCGCATGGGCCCGCACCCAGTCGCGGCCATAGCGCATGTCGAGGAACAGCCCGGTGTTCTGCTTTTTGCCGAAATCCACGAGATAGCGCAGGCCGCCCTCGGTCAGCGTCCATTCCTCCAGCACTTCGCCCAGCAACGCTTCGGCGTGGCTGTCCGGCAGATAGCGGTGCTGCAATAACAGCGTATGGGCACGGGATTGCTGCCATGCCGGTGACTCGATCAGCCTGAACAACCGCTGCTTCAGCGCTTCCAGCTCATCGGCGGCGGGCTCCTTGAACAGCGACACCAGCACCACACCCTGCATCCAGTCGACGGTCAGTTGTTCCAGCCCCGGCCAGCGTCGGCCACGGCCGTGAAACAGCCGGCGGGTCTCGGCGGGCGCGTCGGCGAGGGCGGTCTGAAGGTGGGAGTCGAGCAGGTCAAGGGCGTCGGCATTCATCGGTGGGCGGCAGGTCGGCAGTGGGAAAGGGCGGCATTCTAGACCAATCGTGGAATCTGCGTTCGTCGCCCCTGCGTCTGCCGCGAAACCCTTGGGCACACGCGGCTAACCGGGTTGCACAGCCCATCGCTTCACGGGCAAGCTCAGCGCTCTCTGCGTTCTGATCCGAAAAAGGAAATGCCATGGCCGACGAACTGATCCTGCGCGACGCCCGCGAGTCCGATATGCCCGCCGTGCAGGCGATCTACGCCCATCATGTGATTCACGGCACCGCCAGCTTCGAGCTGGAACCGCCGACCCTCGAGCAAATGCTGCAGCGCCGCGCCGACATCTGCGCCAACGGTTTGCCTTATCTGGTCGCCGAGCGCGACGGTGAAGTGGTCGGCTACGCCTACGCGACCCTGTACCGGCCGCGCCCGGCCTATCGCTTCACCGTAGAAGATTCGGTTTACGTGCGCGAGGGCATGGCCGGTTTCGGTATTGGTCACGGGTTACTGGCGGGGGTCATCCAGCACTGCACGGCATCCGGCCGCCGGCAGATGGTGGCGATCATTGGCAACAGCGAGAACAGCGCCTCGATCCGGCTCCACGCGCGACAGGGCTTTCGCCAGGTCGGCGTGTTCGAGTCCGTCGGCTTCAAGCACGGCCGCTGGCTGGACACGGTGATCATGCAGCGGGAACTGGGGGAGGGTGCGAGCACGACCCCCGAACGTTAGTTCTGCCGGTCAGGTGGCCGGCGCACCGTGGGGCTCATCGTGCGCCACACGTTCGCCGGTCTCCGGCACCGCCAGCCACAGCAGCACAAACGCCACGGCCGCGATCGCCGCCAACGTCAGAAATGCCGCACTGTAGCCCGCCTCGCGCACGACCAGCCCGGCCAGGCCGTTGCTCAGCGCCGCGCCCAGGCCGAACACCGTGGAGATGGCCCCCAAGCTGACATTGAAGCGCCCGGTGCCCCGCGTCAGGTCCTTGACCACCAGCGGCAGCAGCGCGCCAAACGCCCCGGCGCCGATGCCGTCGAGCAATTGCACACCCACCAGCCAGTACGGGTTGTCGGACATGACATAGAGCACACCCCGCAGCGGCAGAAAGATGAAACCCGCCAGCAGCAAGGGCTTGCGTCCCCACACGTCGGCCTTGGCACCCACCAGCCAGGCCACCGGCACCATCACCAGTTGCGCGGCGACGATGCAGGCGGACGTCAGCGGCGTGGCAAGGTTGACGTCGATCTGCGAGAGCTTCTGACTCACCAGCGGCAGCATCGCCGCGTTGGCCAGGTGGAACAAGCCGCAGCAGATGGCGAACACCATCAGCGGTCGGTTGTGCAGCAATACCGCCCAGCCACTGGGCTGGTCATCGCCCTGGTCGTGGTTGGGGTCGAAGCCGCGGGCGACATCGTGGTCAATCGCCGAGGCATCGACGAATGCGACCGCGACGATACTCGCCGCGGCCATGAACGCCATCAGGTAGAACACCGCAATCGGCCCGAACATCCATGAAAAGATGCCGGCCAGCAGGGCTGCGACGGCGTTGCCGGCGTGGTTCCAGGTTTCGTTGCGCCCGGTCCGGCGAGTAAACGCCTTGGGCCCGGTGATGCCCAGGGAAATGGCCGCGATGGCCGGGGCGAATACGGAGCCGGCAATGGCGCTGATGCTCTGGGTGATCGCTACCCAGGTGAACGAGTGAATGAACGGCAGCACCAGACAGCCGGCCGTCACCAGCAACGCTGCCACGATGACCACCAGGCGTTTGCTGCGGGTGCGGTCAATCAGCGCACCCGCCGGGGTTTGTGTGGCCAGCGCGGCGATGCCGGCCAGGGTCATGACCAGCCCGATGCTCGCCGGGTCCCACTTGTGGACGGCCAGTAAATAGATCGCGAGATAGGGCCCAAGCCCGTCGCGCACATCCGCCAGAAAGAAGTTAAGACCGTCCAGGGAACGGTTATTGCGCTGATCGGATGGGTCGCTCAAGGTTGGCCTCACTGTGGCAATGCGCAAGCGAAACGGCTGCGGCATTGCTAAATGACTCGGCGCCATTGTTTTGGTTCTGCGCACTGTTGCGGCTAACGTAACGGACTTTCTTGTCAGGGCGTTTGAATCGAAACCGTCCCAGGCATAAGCTTCGCGCCATTCATATCGCCGGACGTGTTGGGTCCGGCGATCTTCCGGATATTCTTGACTCAGGAACCGCCATGTCCAGCCTGCTTCCCGCTGCCCGTCCACGCCGTCTGCGCAGCAACGAAAACTTCCGCACGTTGTTCCAGGAAAGCGAATTCACCCTCAATGATCTGGTGCTGCCGATCTTCGTCGAAGAAGAAATCGACGACTTCGTGCCGATCAACAGCATGCCCGGCGTGCAGCGCATTCCCGAGTCGAAGCTGGCCCAGGAAGTCGAGCGTTACGCCCGTGCCGGCATCAAGTCGGTCATGACCTTCGGCGTTTCCCACCATCTGGACGCCACCGGCAGCGACACCTGGCAGGAAAACGGCCTGGTTTCGCGGATCTCGCGGACCATCAAATCCGCCGTGCCGGAAATGATCGTGATGTCCGACACCTGCTTCTGCGAGTACACCGACCACGGCCATTGCGGCGTGATGCACGGCGCCCATGTCGACAACGACGCGACCATTGAAAACCTCGGAAAGCAGGCCGTCATGGCGGCGCGTGCCGGTGCTGACGTGATCGCCCCTTCGGCCGCGATGGACGGCCAGGTGAAAGCGATTCGTGCCGCCCTCGACGCCGCCGGTTTCACCCAGACGCCCATCATGGCGTACTCGACCAAATTTGCCTCGGCGCTGTACGGCCCGTTCCGCGAAGCCGGCGGCTCGGCGCTCAAGGGCGACCGCAAAACCTACCAGATGAACCCGATGAACCGCCGCGAAGCCCTGCGCGAATCGCTGCTGGACGAGGCCGAAGGCGCCGATGCACTGATGGTCAAGCCGGCCGGCGCGTACCTGGACATCATCCGCGACATCCGCGAAGCCTCGAACCTGCCGCTGGCGGCGTATCAGGTCAGCGGCGAGTACGCGATGATCAAGTTCGGCGCCCAGGCCGGGGCCATCGACGAACACCGCGTTGTCCGCGAAACCCTCGGCGCCATCAAACGCGCGGGTGCGGATTTGATCTTCACGTACTTCGCGATGGACCTGGCGCTCAGCGGGATCTGATTTCGATGTGCAGAGGATGATGCTGGGGGCCGCGTGCTCCCGGCGTCACGCCGCCGTTCTGTCCGACACCTCAGGCTGCTCATGCGCAGCCTGCCAGGCATCCAGCCCTCCTATCAGCGCCTTGCCCCGAGTCAGGCCGTGGGCGTGGAGCTTTTCCGCCAGCAATGCCGCCGACAGCTCATTCGGGCAGGCGCAATAGAACACCATGTCGACGTCCCCCAAGCGCTCGATCCACGGGGCGATCGGCTCCTCGAGACTGATCGACACCGCCCCCGGAATGCCTTCGATAACGGCCGCATGGAAACTCGGTCGCACGTCGATGACCACCGGCGCATCGTCGGTGTCGCGCAGGGCCAGCAGCTCGGGAACGGTGATGCGAGGCACTCGCGCCGTGCGCACCACGAGCCGACGCCGCTTCGCGTACTTCCAGCCAATGAACAGCCCCAGTACTGCCAGCACGCTGACGAGGGCGATCGGGATGTAGCCGCTCAACCAGTCGAGCATGGGGATCAGCGCATCACTGAAGAGCATGCCCAGCAGCAATGCCGAACCCGCCCAGATAAACGAACCGGCCAGGGAATAGCGCACGAACACCCAGACCGGCGTGGCGTTCATGCCGGCCACGGTGGTGACCAGCGCACCGGCGCCGGGGAGAAATTTCGACAGCAGCATCGCCCGCGGACCGACGCGCTCATAAACGGTCAACCCCTGACGAACGCAGGAGTCCTGAGAAAGAGAAATCTTGCAGATGGTTTTTAGCAGCACGCCGCCATAACGCTTGCCGGCCCAGTACCACAGCCCATCGGCGATCAGGCAGGCGACCATCGCCACCAGCACGCCGGCGCCCAGCAGCGGCTTGCTCTGCATGGCCAGCGCACCGGTGACGATCAGCGTCGGGTACGCCGGCACCGGCAAGCCGATCTGCTCCAGCAGCACGTTGACGAACACCAGCAACAGGCCGTGGCTTTCATTCAGCTGCTGCAGTTCGTTCATGGCGGTGCCTGTTCGGAAGGTTCAGGGAGCGGAAAAGGGGGGAGGCCGTACCGTCGCCGAACAGTGCTTTTGTGTCAACGCTGAATGGCTTTGGCCGAGGACGTTTCATAGGCCGCGTCGATGGCCGCGATTGCCATGGCTGATTTCCGTCCCTCGGTCGTCCCCACTAGAATCGACCCCTCAGCAATCAACAGACCTTAGGGAGCAATTCATGGCTATTGAAATCGGAATCAACGAGCAGGACCGTGCAGAGATCGTTGAAGGACTGTCGCGACTGCTTTCCGATACCTACGTGCTGTACCTGAAAACCCATAACTTTCACTGGAACGTCACCGGCCCCATGTTCCGCACGCTGCACCTGCTGTTCGAAGAGCAATACACCGAACTGGCGACGGCGGTGGACTCCATTGCCGAGCGCATCCGTGCCTTGGGCTTCCCTGCACCGGGCACCTATTCCACCTACGCGCGGTTGTCGTCGATCAAGGAAGAGCCGGGCGTGCCCGCTGCGACTGACATGATCCAGCAACTGGTCGAAGGGCAGGAGGCGGTGGTACGCACCGCGCGCGAACTGTTCCCGCTGCTGGAGAAAGTCAGCGACGAGCCCACCGCTGACCTGCTGACCCAGCGCATGCAAGTCCACGAGAAAGCGGCCTGGATGCTCCGCTCGCTGCTGGAAGGTGACGGGTTCGTTGCCTGAAAGCTGCGTCGCGGCTGAAGGCAATTCATTGTAGGACCGGCTTCAGCCGGGAAGGCGTCGGAGGTCACACCGCAAGATTTAGGGTGTTCACACCGGCCAATTCCCGGCTGAAGCCGGTCCTGCCACCGCGATCATTAGCGCTTCTGCAACCACCCCAGAAAATTATTCTTTTTGATCGCCACTGGTTTACGCATCAGCACATGCTGGGTCCCTTGCTGGCGCACCGCTTGCAGCTTGTTCAATGCCGTCACAACTTCAAATCGCTGCTCCATGGCCTGGCGCGTGGCGGCTTTTTCGATGCGGTAAACCACGCAGGAGGTGAGGGCGGTAAAGCGCGCTTGCGAAGGCGTATCCGCCAGCACGCTCTGCTCACCCATGACTTCGCCCGGGCCCATGCGCCCGGCCCTGCGAGCTGCAGGGCGACTGGCGCAACGACATGGAAGGCCTGGCGAACCTGCTGTCCCAGCGCATTCCGAACTACCGCAACCTGATGAACAGCTACTCGGCCTTCACCGCCAAGTAACACCCTGTGCGCCGCCTTTTTGCGGCGCACACCCTCCCGAATCAGCGGTAACCGTGACAAGATTGCTCGCGTTTACCGCCTATTAGAGAGGGCGCGGCCCGCCACGCCATCCCGCGCGGGATGATCGGCCGCTGCCCCCCATTTCTGGAGAAAGCAACATGGCTCAAGCATCTGCATCCATTCACATCCCGGTGTCGGCCGACAAGGTCTGGGCGCTGACCGGCGGCTTCCTGTCATTGAACGACTGGCTGCCCTTCATCAAGACAAGCGAGGCACAGGAAGGCGGGCGCGTGCGTCATCTGACCACCGACGACGGCGCTGAAATCATCGAGCGCCTGCAGACCTACGATAATTCGGCGCGCACTTACAGCTACTCCATCGACAAGGGACCGTTTCCAATCAAGGACTATCTGGCGACGTTCAAAGTCAAAGAGGAGGGCGCCGACAGCACCTGGGTCGAATGGTCAGGCGTCTTTACGCCGGAGGGTGTTTCCGATGCGGAAGTCGAGGAATTGTTCAAGGGAATTTACGAAGGGGGTCTTGAGGCGCTGAAGGCCAATTTCTGACCCGTCAATACTAGCCACCGATGATTTAACCCGCCGATAATCGCGGGACCGCCAGGCCATTGCGGCCTGGCATTTCGGTGCCTTGCTTGAATCGTTGTTGCGTCACGCTTGAGTACAGCGCCTCAGTGATGCTCGGACACGGTCGCTGCATTGATCAGGTCATACAGGGCGAACGCGCGGTTGACCAGAAAAACGGTCACGGCGGTGAGGGCGACGGCATTGATGATGTGCAGGGTCATGGGAGTAAGTCCGTGTCGGGTCTGGGATGACGCGATGTTACGCGAGCCCTGCCCAAGCTGAAGACAATAGGCTTCATGGTCTACATCACCGGCAATGATGGGCAGCCGTTGTGAAGGGTGAACCGAGTGACGGGGTGAACTATTTCCGCGCGATCCAGGTCGGCTCTACACACTTATCAGCCTGGAGCCTGCCATGCAGCCTTATGTCATTTGCCACATGATGTCCTCCCTCGACGGCCACGCCCTCACCGACGGCTGGGATCGCGCGTTCAAGAAAGATGCCGGAGACCTGTACGAAAAGCTCGCCCAGACGTTTGAGTTTGACGCCTGGATCTGCGGGCGCGTGACGATGCAGGAAATCGCCCACGACGAGGGCTACCCAAAGGGGCTGTCCACGGGGCCGGTTGAGCGCAGCCATTACTTTGCCGACCGCAATGCCAAGGCCTACGCCGTGTCGATCGACCCTCAGGGCAAGGTCGGCTGGAAGAAGAATCAGGCGCTGGATTCCCACGTGGTCGAAGTGCTGACCGAAGGCGTATCGGATGACTATCTGGCGTACCTGCAATCGATTCAGGCGTCTTATATCTTTGCCGGGAAGAGCGAAATTGATCTGCAGCAGGTCGTGCAGATCCTGTCGAGCGAGCTGGGCTGCAAGCGCTTGATCGTTGAGGGTGGCCCCCATGTCAGCGGTTCCTTCGTCAACGCCGGGCTGGTCGATGAAGTCAGCGTGCTGATCCTGCCGCTGATCGACGGGCGGGGCGAGCATCCGGCGTCGTTCGAGGTGCCGACCGAGGCGTGGAAACAACCGGCTCATTTGAAATTGACGTCGGCGGAGGTGCAGGGCGGCGGCGCGGTGTGGCTGCGCTACACCAAGGCCTGACGCTGGGGGTGGAGCGGGGCTGATGCAGTCCCGCTGCAGGCAGGGAGCGCACGGGAAAAGCGATCGTAAACGAAAAAGGCCAGCTAAGCGCTGGCCTTTTCGTTTACTTCTGTCTGGCTCCACGACCTGGACTCGAACCAGGGACCCAGTGATTAACAGTCACTTGCTCTACCAACTGAGCTATCGCGGAATGCGCGCTATCTTACTGATTGGAAAAGGGAAGTCAAGCAAACGCGATAAAAAATTGTCGGATGGGCTCGTATGTCAGATGCATAGCGTTATCGATCTTCCGGCCAGCGAGTTACTTGTGGGAGCGAGCTTGCTCGCGAAGAGGTCAGTACATCCGCTAAATATCCAGCAGCCGGATTACCGTCTTCGTGAGCAAGCTCACCCCACAGGTCCGGCGCACGCCGGCGAGCACGTGAGGCAGGCCCGGATCAATACCGCCAAGTCAACGACGCCGTCAGGTTGCGCGGTGCGCCGTAGTTGCTCGCCGTGCCGCTGTACAGCGAGGTCAGGTATTTGCGGTCGGTGACGTTGTTGAAGTTCAGCGCCGTGCTCCAGTTCGCGTCGATGTCGTAGCTGGTCATCAGGTCGACCAGCGCGTAGGCGTTCTGGCGGATGACGCTGTAGGTGTCGTTCTGAATCCCGCTCTGCCAGCTGACCCGGGTGCCGATTCTGGCTTGGGGCAGACCAGACAGTCGATAGCTGGCCATGCCACGGAAGGCGTGGGTCGGCACATAACGGCGGGCCTTGTCGCCGTCGTCGTTTTCGATGTGCACGTAGGTGTAGCCCGCCAGCAGGTCAAGGCCCGGCAGTGCTTCGCCCGACGCTTCCAGTTCGATGCCGTGGCTTTTGTAATCGTCGGTGAAGTAGCGGAACTGTGAGCCCACTTCAATGAAGTCTGCCGACTGGACGTTGCTCTGTTTGGTCTTGAATACGGCGGCGGTCAGGTTCAGGCGATCGTCCATGACGCTGCCTTTAACGCCGGCTTCCAGGCTCTTGCCTTCCAGCGGTGCGAGCACTTTGCCGTCGACGCCGACGGTGCCGTATTGCGGATTGAAGATCTGCGTCCAGCTGGTGTACAGGCTCCACTGCGGGGTCAGGTCGTAGACCAGGCCGGTGTAGGGCGTGACTTTACCGTGCTCACGTTGCGAGTGATCGGTGCCATAACTCTCGCCCGTGCCGTCGGCGCTGAGCATGCGCGCACCGGCGATCCAGTGCAGATCGTCCGCCAGGCTGAAGCGGGCGCCGGCGAACAGGCTCTTCTGCCGGTCCTCGAAGTTCTGGGTGTTGGTGATGTCACTGGTGTAGCCAAACTGCGGCGAAGGGGTATTGCCGGCGAGAATGCCCGCGAACGAGGTGTCGAAGTAGGTGCCCCCGCCAGCGTCGTATTCCCGGGCTTTCTGATGGGTGCGGCCGTAGGCGGCGCCGAAAGTCAGCTCATGCTCGCGGCCGAACAGGCTGAACGGCCCGGAAACTTTCGCTTCGCCCAGCAACTGATGGGCCTTGCTGCTGGTGTGGGCGGCAAACACCGAGGCGTCGTCATCGGTGACGCTCGAGACGTACAGCATGTTGGTGTCCTGGTATTCGGTAATGCCGGTGCCGGTGACCGTGGCGTTCCAGCCGTTGCCGAAGTCATGCTTCCATTCGGCAAACGCCCGCTGGGTGTGCATGTTCCAGTAGGTCCACGGCTGGCCGACGTTGGACGAGCGGCTGCTGTAGTGGATCGGGTTGTTGTTGCTGTCGACCAGCGGCAGGTTGCCCCAGGTGCTGCCGTTGGAATCGCTGTTGTGCTGAGTGAAACCCACGGTCAGGGTGTCGGCGTCGGACAGGTCGAAGGCGAGCAGGCCGGCGGCAACGTTCTTCTCGTGGCTGTAGCGGTCCATCCACGAATTGCCCTTGTCGTGGGCATAAATGAAGCGGCCGCGCACGTTGCCGGTGTCGGTCAATGGCCCCGACACATCGACGTCGATACGCCGGCTGTCCCACGAACCCACGCTGGTGTCGATCTGCGCCTGGAAATCCCGGGTCGGTCGCTTGCGGATAAAGTTGACCGTTGCCGACGGATTGCCGGTGCCGCTCATCAAGCCGTTGGCGCCGTGGAGCACGTCGATCTGCTCGAACTCGGCCATGTCCAGGTCACCGATCATGATCGTCTGGGCGAAGGGCATGCCCATGCCGTCGTACTCGAAACTGCCGATGTCGAACCCGCGCGAGGTGTACTCCGTGCGGTCACTTTCACTTTGCTCGACGGTCACCGACGGCGCCGAGCGCAAGGCGTCCTTGACCCCGTTCATTTTGAAATCGTTCATCTGCGCGCGGGTGATGGTGGTGATCGCCTGGGGCGTCTGCTTGTTGGTCAGCCCCAGTTTGGTGGTGCTCGAAGACGGCTTGCCCTGATAACCCACGCTTTGCCCGTCGTCCTGTGCGGCGGTGTCCTGGATCTCCATCGCCGGCAGCGTGACGTCGTCGGCTGCGTGGGCGGCAGCCATGGCGGTGACGACACCGGCCAGGAGAAAGGCGGCGGGGAGGCGAGGGATCACAATGGAAATTCCTGAAAGCGCGGTGGGGAGCGCGATTCTGAATCAACATGCGAATCATTACTAGATGTGACTAAGCTGAATTTTCACCTTTTTTTCACTTTTGGGGGCTCTGGAATGCACCTTAAGGTTTCAGTGCATTCTGGGGCCTCGGATCGAACCCTGGTTGTGGGACCGGCTAAAGCGTCAGATAACGCGCCGCATATCAACGCTGTCGAAACTTGACATTGCATCTATGGACGCAATTGAATTAGAGTTGCGTCCATAGACTTTCACCTGCAGCTATCAAGGGGTATGCCCATGACCATTGCCATTCCAGCGCGGCAACTGTCGAAGTCCGAATGCGTGGTGGGTTTGCGGGCGGCGCTGCGGGTGCTGGACAAGTGGAAGGCCACCAGCGAGCAGGCCTGTCAGATCCTGCGTATTTCCCGAAGCACTTACACCCGCGCGCGCCAGGACGACGCGCAGTGGTCGGTGGCACTCGATCAGGACCAGATGCAGCGGGTCAGCTTTGTGCTGAACATCCACGCCGCCCTGCGAACCCTCTTTGATAACCCCGACAACGCCTACGGTTTCCCGGCGATGGAAAACCACAACGAGTTCTTCAACGGCAGAAAGCCCCTGGACGTCATGGCCCAGGGTGACATGATCTCGCTGTACGAAACCTTCCGCCGCATCGACACCCTCCGGGGCGCCCAATGGTGACGCCGGACGCGCTCCCCGCACTCGTCGGTGAGACGCAGCAGGCCTATCGCCTGGTCAATTCCAAATTCCCGCCCATCGACCTGTTCAGCGACGTTGCCGATGCTGGCGAGTTCGAGACGCTGTACCGGATTCAGGCGCTGACCAATCCGCGCCTGCAAAACGAAGTCGGCCGCATCGAGCTGATTCCCCTCGCCGAGATTCCGTTCGGCATTCCCGGATGCTCTTATGCCGTCGCGCCGTTCACCCACGTCAATCCGGCGGGTTCGCGCTTCAGCAGCGGCGAGTTCGGCGTGCTGTACCTGGCCGACACCGTCGACACGGCCATCGCCGAAGTGCGCCATCATCAGCAGCTGTACTGGTCGCGGGTCGCGGCGCTGAAGTACGAGCGCTTTGTGTTCCGCTGCCTGAGTTGCAGTTTCAGCGAGGAGGGCAGTGTCGACGCCACCGCAATTCCGCTCTCCGACCCGATTTATGCACCTGACGACTACGCGCAGTCCCACATTCTGGGCGGGGCCGCCAAGCAGGGAGGCATGGCCGGGCTGCGCTACCACTCGGTGCGCTCGCCGGGCAATCACTGCTGGGCACTGCTGACCCCGCGCCACGTCCGCTCCATTGTGCAGAGCGCCCATTACGAGATGATCTGGAGCGGTGAGGTCATCGGCATCAACCAGATATCCAACGCCTGAAGGGCGTCGATCCAGACACCGCCCAAAACATCGAACTCATCTGCCCCTTGAGAAGTCATTCCAGCAATGGCTATCGAGGAGCGTTCATGGGCAAGAACATCACCGCGCAGGAACTGGGCATCGATCTCACGCAGGGCGGTGAACATGCGCTGTTCAAATGGCTGCTGGCCAGCTTTCTGATGGGCAAACGGATTCGGGCGCAGGCGGCGGTACAGACCTATCACGTCATCGTCGACACCCATGGGCGCGACACGCCTGGCAAACTGGCCGCGTGCACCCACCGGGAACGGGTCAGGATGCTGGGCGAGGGCGGTTATGCGCGTTACGACGAATCCACCGCCGTCCGCCTGCTGGCACTGGCGAACAAGCTGACTGACGAATATGACGGCACGGTCAGCGCCATGGTTGCCGCCAGCGCCGACCGTCGCGAGTTCGAAAAGCGCCTGCAGGCGTTCGACGGTATCGGGCCGAAGACGGCAGAGATTTTCATGGGCGAAGCCGGGGAGGTGCTGTTTTGAACGATGCCATCTCAAACGCGCCTGGCAGAATCTTCGTGGGCTGCGCGGGCTGGAGTCTGGGCCGCGAGCGCGCGGCGGCTTTTCCGGGCGACGGCACCCACTTGCAGCGCTACGCACGGCAATTCAACACCGCAGAAATCAACAGCTCGTTCTACCGCCCCCATCGGCCGCAGACCTACGCCCGCTGGGCCGACTCAGTGCCGGCGGATTTCAGGTTTTCGGTGAAGATCCCCAAACTCATTTCCCATGAACAACAGTTGCAGGGCAGCGGCCATGCGCTGGATGAGTTTCTCGGACAGTGCAGTGAACTGGGGGAACGGTTGGGCTGCCTGCTGCTGCAGTTGCCGCCTTCGCTGGGGTTCGAGCCCTCCGTGGCCGAAGCGTTTTTCATCCAGCTGCGCGAGCGCTTTGACGGGCATGTGGTCATTGAGCCACGCCATGAAAGCTGGGTTCGAGCCCAGCCGATGCTCGTGCACTATTGCGTCGCGCAAGCAACAGTCGACCCATCGAGGCTCAGCAATGACCGCCAACCGGCAGGCTGGCCGGGGTTGGGCTACTGGCGACTGCACGGCGCGCCGCGCATCTATTACAGCGCCTATGATGAAGATTTCCTGATGCGTTTGGCCGTCGAGCTGAAAGCCAAGGCGCTAAGCGGTGCGCCGATGTGGTGTATTTTCGATAACACCGCCAGCGGCGCCGCAACGGGGAATGCCCTGAGACTGATTGAAATCCTCGCTCAACCGCCGTCCGCGCGTGAGCAGCAGGGGTGACGCGGGGCGGGGCGAACCGTCATTTTTCCGGCGAATTGCCGCACCTGCCGCCTGGTGCAGCAATTAGTTGGCGCGCGAGTTGTTTACTGTCATAGCACGATGCCACAATCCGACCCATCCAATGCCAGGGTCGGGCGAATTCGATGTACCTCCATGATTCTCAACCGGCGCGCGAGGCCCTGATACGGGCCCAGGTGCGCAACGATCGTTTGCAGTTGCTTTTCCGTCAGAGTTTTTTCTCTGTTTTCGGCAGCGCGCTGGCGGCTGTAATGCTCTCGTGGATCTGCTGGGAGCGCCTCGAACATTCGCTGATTCTCTGGTGGCTCGGGTTGCTGGGCGCGTCGACCACCTTGCGCCTGATCATGTTGACCGCCTATTTCCGGATGCCGGAAACCGCTCGCACCCCGGAGCGCTGGGAAACCACTTACTGGGTCACGCTGGTGTTGTCAGCCGGCATCTGGGGCAGCGGCGCGCTGGCGCTGATGCACGCCGGGGATTTATTGATCCAGACGCTGGTGCTGCTGTTCGCGGTTGGCATGTCAGTGAGCGCGGTGTCCTGTTATTCGGCGTACCGCTCGATGACCCTGGTGTCGATTGCACTGGTTCTCTTGCCGTGCTCGATCTGGCTGCTGTTTCAACCGCAGACCGCGCAACAGGGGATGGCCGTTGCGTCGCTGATCTTTGCCGGTTTCGTGGTCAGCGCGACGCGCAAACTGTGCCAGGCCATGGAACGGGCGTTTCGCCTGAGCCGCGAAATGGAACATGCCCATCGCATCGCCGACCACGCCGCGCAGACCGATGAACTGACCGGGGTGAAGAACCGCCGGGCTTTTTTTCATCAGGCCGAACGCGCCTACGATACCTGCAAGCGCAGCCGGTTACCGCTGTGCGCGCTGATGCTGGACATCGATCACTTCAAACGCATCAACGACTGCCACGGCCATCAGGCCGGCGATGAAGTGTTGCGCCAGATCGGCCGGGTCATCTGCCAGTCCGTGCGGGAAGGCGACGTCTGCGGGCGGCTGGGCGGTGAGGAGTTCGCGCTGCTGCTGGCCAATACGACGCTCGACGCGGCCCATGTCATCGCCGAGAAGCTGCGTCAGGCAATCGCCGACATCACCTGCCAGCATGACGAGGGCGTCACCGCCAGCCTCGGTGTCGCCGCGCTGAGCAACACCGGTCAGGACGTGCACGGGCTGCTGGGCCTGGCGGACAAGGCGCTGTTCCGGGCCAAGGCATCCGGGCGCAACCAGACGGCGGTTGCCTAGAGGGCGGCGCTCGCAGCGACGGCAGACGCTTTTCGTGTCACCCGGACGTGACATTTATCTCGACGCTTTTCATTCGGCGGCGGCTGTGGCGTAGTGTGTCCAGCCTGTTTGGCACGATGACCGACTGGAAGAGGTAAATGAGATGACCCTGCAAAACCGCCTGGACAACCTGTACCCGCGCGCCGACGAGATCCCTGAGCAGTTTCGCGCAGGCCCCGCCATCGAGCAGCGCGATTACTTGGTCAACGGCGAACTGCACCAATGGCACGGGCTGTTGGCACCGGTGCTGAGCCCGGTCTCGCTGAAGACCGACGCGGGCCTGGAGTCCGTGGTGCTCGGCAGCACGCCGCTGATGGACGCCGACACTGCGATGACCGCGCTGGATGCCGCCGTCAACGCCTACGACCGGGGCCAGGGCGCCTGGCCCACCATGCGCGTCGCCGATCGCATTCATCACGTCGAGACCTTTCTCAAGCTCATGCGCGAGCAGCGCGACGCGGTGGTCACGCTGCTGATGTGGGAAATCGGCAAGAACCTCAAGGACTCGCAGAAAGAATTCGACCGCACCTGCGATTACATCGTCGACACCATCAACGCCCTGAAAGAACTTGACCGCCGTTCCAGCCGCTTCGAGCTGGAACAGGACACCCTTGGCCAGATTCGCCGCGTGCCCCTGGGCGTGACCCTGTGCATGGGACCCTACAACTATCCGCTGAATGAGACCTTCACCACGCTGATTCCGGCCCTGATCATGGGCAACACCGTGGTGTTCAAACCGGCCAAGTTTGGCGTGTTGCTGATTCGTCCGTTGCTCGAAGCGTTCCGCGACAGCTTCCCGGCCGGGGTCATCAACGTGATCTACGGCAGCGGCCGCGAGACCGTCAGCGCGCTGATGGCCAGCGGCAAAATTGACGTGTTCGCCTTCATCGGCACCAACAAGGCCGCCAGCGCCCTGAAAAAGCTCCACCCCAAGCCGCACCGTCTGCGCGCCGCACTGGGTCTGGATGCGAAGAACCCGGGGATCGTGCTGCCGGATGTGAACCTGGACAACGCAGTGACGGAAGCCATTACCGGGTCGTTGTCGTTCAACGGCCAGCGTTGCACGGCGTTGAAGATCCTGTTCGTGCACGAAAACGTGGTCGGCAGTTTCCTCGAGAAGTTCGAAGAAAAACTCGCTCACCTCAAGCCGGGCATGCCGTGGGAGCCGGGCGTCTCGCTGACGCCACTGCCGGAGCCGGGCAAGACCGACTACCTGAAAGGACTGGTGGACGATGCCGTGAGCAAGGGCGCCAAAGTGGTCAACGAAGGCGGCGGCACCACCCATGAGCAATTCTTCTACCCGGCCGTGTTGTACCCGGTCACGCCGGACATGCGCGTTTACCACGAAGAACAGTTCGGGCCCGTGGTACCGGTGGTGGCGTACCGCGATCTGGAAACGGTGATCGAGTACGTGCTGGATTCCGATTTCGGCCAGCAGCTGAGTATCTTCGGCAACGACTCCAAGCAGGTCGGGCGTCTGGTCGATGCGTTCGCCAATCAGGTGGGTCGGATCAACATCAACGCTCAGTGCCAGCGCGGCCCGGACAGCTTCCCGTTCAACGGCCGCAAGAATTCGGCCGAAGGCACGCTGTCGGTGGACGATGCGCTGCGCGTGTTCTCGATCCGCACCTTGGTGGCGACCAAGTTCCAGGAAAGCAACAAGGCGCTGATCAGCGACATCATCCATAACCGCGAATCGACGTTCCTGACCACCGATTACATCTTCTGATTTATGTGCTCGAAATAGCCGCAGGCGTGTTGCACAGCTGATGCTGTTCAACCGCTTGCGGTTTTTTATATCTGTACGTTAAAACCCGCCGCCACTGTATTGCGCACGCCTTTTAATTCAGCAGCCGTTCGACTGTCCGGGGTTATTTTGTAGGAAGGATTCTAGACTTCCGTAGGACAGCTCTCTTCCTGTCTTTGGTGGGTAGAGTTTTTATTCGTAGGGAATTAGCCTTGCCGCTTCCCGAATTCGATGAAAACTTCATCAACCCATTCGCTGCTCACACTTGTTAAAACTTGATCGCTTGGGTCACGGACGCTCGGCTGATAAAAAGGCCCTGCGATCCAGATATTCCCCTTTGTGATGTGTGGCATTTTCGACGGAGGAGTTATGGCTTCAAACAGCTTTCAAAATGAAGTGCCCAAAGCCCGGGTCAATATAAAACTCGATTTGCACACAGGCGGTGCGCAGAAAAAGGTCGAACTCCCGCTCAAATTGATGGTGCTCGGGGATTACAGCAACGGCCTGGAAGATCGGCCTTTGTCCGAACGCACCAAGATCAATATCAATAAAAACAATTTCGACAGTGTGCTGGCGGAATTTTCCCCTGCATTGAAACTCACGGTTGAAAACACTTTTGCCGAAGACGGTTCGGATGCTTCCGTGGATTTGAACTTCCAGAAAATGAGGGACTTCGAGCCAGAACAGGTGGCCAGGCAAATACCGTCGCTGCGCGCATTGCTGGCGACCCGCAACCTGTTGCGTGATCTCAAATCGAACCTGCTCGACAACGCGACCTTCCGTCATGAACTTGAACGCATCGTCAAAGACGAGACGCTCAGTGACGAGTTGCGCGCCGAACTGGCCGTACTTGCCGCACCCACAGAGCGTTAATGACCCGGGTCTCTTAACAGGTATCGAACATGTCCGCGAAACACTCTTCCGCAGTATCAGGCGGTGGCACCGTTTTGTCCGAAGAAAGTACCGGCGTCTATAACGCGCTGTTCTCAAAAATAAACCTCAACCCGGTTTCATCCCTTGGCGATATCGAGGCGTTTCAGAACAACGAGGCGCTGTCGGAGATCTCCGCCGATGAGCGCGTGACCGCGGCGGTGAGCGTGTTCCTCAACCTGCTCAAGGGCTCGTCGCGCAAGGTGCAGCGTCTCGACAAAACCCTGCTCGACGAACACATCGCCTCGCTGGACGCGCAGATCAGCCGCCAGCTCGACGCCGTCATGCACCACCCGGAGTTTCAGCGCGTCGAGTCCACATGGCGCGGGGTGAAGTCGCTGATCGATCAGACCGACTTCCGGCAGAACGTGCGCATCGAGTTGCTGGACATAAGCAAGGACCATCTGGTCCAGGATTTTGAAGACGCCCCCGAGATCGCCCAGAGCGGTCTGTATATGCACACCTATACCCAGGAATACGACACGCCCGGTGGTGAACCCATCGCGGCGGCTGTTTCCAGTTACGAGTTTGATCGCAGTCCGCAAGATATCGCGCTGCTTCGCAACATATCGAAAGTCGCGGCGGCAGCGCATATGCCGTTCATTGGCTCGGTGGGGCCGGCCTTCTTCGGCAAGGACACCATGGAAGAAGTCGCCGCCATCAAAGACATCGGTAATTATTTTGATCGCGCGGAGTACATCAAATGGAAGTCATTCCGTGACACCGATGATTCCCGCTATATCGGTTTGACCATGCCACGTGTGCTGGGACGGCTGCCCTATGGCCCGGACACCATCCCGGTGCGCAGTTTCAATTATGTGGAAAGTGTCAAAGGCACCGATCACAGCAAATACTTGTGGACCAATGCTTCTTTTGCCTTCGCTGCAAACATGGTGAAGAGTTTCGTCAATAACGGCTGGTGTGTGCAAATTCGCGGGCCACAGTCCGGTGGTGCGGTGACGGATCTGCCGATTCATTTATATGACCTTGGCACCGGCAGTCAGGTGAAGATTCCGTCGGAAGTGATGATCCCGGAAACCCGGGAATTTGAATTCGCCAATCTGGGCTTTATTCCGCTCTCCTATTACAAGAACCGCGATTACGCCTGTTTCTTCTCCGCCAATTCAACACAAAAACCCGCGCTGTATGACACCGCCGATGCCACGGCCAACAGCCGGATCAACTCCCGCTTGCCTTATATCTTTCTGCTGTCGCGCATTGCGCATTATTTGAAATTGATTCAGCGCGAGAACATCGGTACCACCAAGGACCGGCGTTTGCTGGAACTGGAATTGAATAAGTGGATCAGCGGGCTGGTCACCGAAATGACCGACCCGGGGGACGATCTGCAAGCCTCCCATCCGCTGCGGGACGCGCGGGTGACGGTGGAAGACATCGACGACAACCCCGGCTTCTTCCGCGTGAAGTTGTACGCCGTGCCGCATTTCCAGGTGGAAGGCATGGACGTGAACCTTTCGCTGGTTTCCCAGATGCCCAAAGCCAAAACCTGACGTCGGCCATAGGTGAGCACAACATGAAAATCGACCGACCTCTCTGGGCTGCCGGGGCGCTGTTGTCCCAGCAGCAATTCCAGCAGCAAGCGCGCTGGGAAGCCTGGACCAACGAATGCATTGCGCATCTGTCGCGGGTTCATCCGTGGGGCGTGCAGACGGCGACCTTTGATCCAGAAGCGTTGCGGCTGGGCAAGCTCAAGGCGTCCGCGCTACGGGTTCGCCTGCCGGATGGCACGCTGATCGACACCGACAGCGTTGATCGGCTGCCCGCCGCGCTGGCCCTCGAACAGATCCCGATCGACTCGGGGCAGGGCGCAACGGTGCTGTTGTGCCTGCCGCTGGAGCAGGCCAACGGCGGTAATTGCCTGTTCGAAGACGCCCGTGCGGATCGGCCCGTGCGTTACCGCCAGGATTGGCGCGAGGTGCAGGATCTGTACGGCGACGACCAACAGTCCATCGGCGTGCTCGAGCACATGCTCAGCCTGCGCCTGGCCAGCGATGACAACGCTGATTACCTGACCTGTCCGGTCACCCGGCTGGTGCGTGACGGGCAGGGCCGCGCGTGCCTGGACGAAGCCTTCGTGCCGCCGCTGTTGAGCTTCGCCGGGCACCCCGGTTTGCAGGTTCAACTGGACAATCTGCTGACCCAACTGGCGTCCAAGCGCCAGCGCTTGATGGGCATGCGCCGTGAGAGCAATCAGCGCATGGCCGACTTCGCCGTCGCCGATGTCTCGCTGTTCTGGCTGCTCAATGCGCTGAACACCTACCAACCCGTGCTCGCCGATTTCAAGGCCAGCCCGGCGCGCCATCCCGAGCAGGTCTATCAGGAACTGGTGAAGCTGGCGGGGGCGCTGCTGACGTTCTCCCTCGAACACGACGTTGACGCCATTCCGGCCTACCGCCACGACGACCTGGAAATCGTGTTCCCGCCGTTGATGCAGATGATCTCGACGTTGCTCGAAGCCAGTCTGCCGTCGCGGGTGATTGCCCTGGAGCTGGAGCGGGTGATCCCGGGTCGCTGGCAAGTGACGTTCAACGACCCGCGCCTGCGTGAGGCCGACGCCGCTGACTTTTACCTGTCGGTGCGCTGCCGCGAGGCCCCGGCCCAATTGCAGGCGCAGTTCCCGCGGCTGTGCAAAATCGGCACACCGGACGACGTCGATCAGTTGATCAATGCCGCGCTGGACGGTGTTCCGCTGCAGCCGTTGAGTCACGTGCCTGCGGCGATCCCGCTGCGTCTCGAGAACCAGTATTTCGCTCTGGACTTTGCCCATCCGAGCGGTCAGGCCGTGCTCGCCGAAGGGGTCTGCGCGTTCTACGTGCCGGCGACGCTCCCGGACGTCAAGCTTGAGCTGTTTGCGGTATTGCGCTCATGAGCCGGCCAATGAAAAGCCAATCGGCTGCGCGGTCCGTCGATGTTGATCAACTGCTGCAGGACAGTTACCTGCTGGTGGTCGAGTTGCGCCACGGCGCGTCGGCTCCGGACAGCGACGCGCTCTGGGAGGTGTGCATCCGGCAGGTGGTGGGGGTCCGCGATGCGCTGACGCAGGCCGGTGTCAGCCAGCGCAATGTCGATTTCATCAGCCACGCGCAATGCGCGCTGCTGGATGAAACCGTGCTGATCCACGCCGATGCCAGTGCCCGCGCCAAATGGACCCACGAACCGCTTCAGGCGCATTACTTCGGACGTCATCAGGCGGGGCAGTTTCTCTACGAAGAAATGCGCGAAGTGTTGCAGGAGCCGTCTCCGGACCCGAGCGTGCTGAGGGTGTATCACCGCGTCCTGATGCTGGGGTTTCTCGGTCGCTACAAAGAGCCGAACCACCCCGAGCGTGAGCAGCTGATGGCCGAGTTGACCACCCGGGTTGCACCGGTGACCCTGGATCAGCCGCTGCCGACGTGGATCGACGCACGGGGGCGCAAGCCTTTGCCGGGATGGTTGCGCGCACCCTTGCTGCATCTGCTGGTGGCCGGTTTGCTGCTGGCGGGGACTTGGTGGGTGCTGGATTCGCATCTGGCGGCGCTGGTTGCCTCCCTTGTCACCGAGCGGGTGTGACGCGCCCATGACACTCAAGTTGATGCGTGCGCTTGCGCTGTGGTCGGGATGCCTGGCGCTGATCGTGATCAGCGTCTTGCCCCTGAGCCTGGTCGCTCAAGCCCTGTCTGTGGTGGGCGCCCTGATGCTGGTGGCCGGGGGCTGGCTGCTGGCAGGTCGACGCTCGGTCCGTCTTGGTGGTCCTGTGGGGTTGGGTGAGTTCCGAGCCTTGCCCTGCAGTGAGTACCGCCGGCCCGTAGTGCTGGTGTGCGGTGAGGGATCGGCGGCGCTTTTTGCTGGCGATGCGGATGCCGGTGTCGATACTGCCGAGCAGATCGCCGTGCGGACGACGGCGAGCGGGTGTTACGTCAGCGTGCCGAGCATTGAGCGATTGCCCGGTATAGCCGCTGCGCTGCTGGCAGCGCGTCCGCAATGGCGCGCGCAGGTGAGCGTCATGTTGGTCATCAATCCATCTCAACACACTGACAGCTCGGCGCTGGCCGGCCAGCTTCGTGCGCTGATGCATCAGCTGTCCGTGGTTCGCAAGCGCGCGCTGGTGCTACCGCTGTGGGTCGTGAGTTATCAGCAAACGTCCCAGGATGCTCGCGATGTTTCTGGGACTGGCCTCAGCCGGGAAGAGGCCGGTGCGAGCGACCCATCTGTGTGGTTCAGCTGGGAAAATGGCAGGCCCTCGGCGCGAGTTAGAAACAACGGCACCTGCGCCAGCGTCGAGGACTGGCAACGACAAGACCGCGCCGCTCTCACTCGCCGAATGCAAATCGCGGTGCAGATGAATACCCACGGCGCGTGGCTGGAGCAGTTTGTGGCCCCGCACTTCACCCGCCTTGGCCGTCAAAGCGCGCGGTTGCCGGTGGCCTACGCAATCTGCCGCGTGCCGCGTTTGCCGGAACAGGCTCCGGGCAGCGTCTGGCAGCACTGGATACAGGCGAAGACGGCGCTGGTGCCGACCCATTTGACGGGCAGCACGGTCGGTGTTTTGCCCGTGCCGGATTGCCTGCTGGAGCTGCTGCCCCGGCACACCGGCAACACCGCCGCGCGGCGCGCCAGTGTCATCGGCATCTGGCTGACGGCTTTCGCCGCCGTCATCGCGATGTCGAGCTCAGCCCGGCACAACACCTTGTTGATCCGCCAGGTGGGTGACGACCTGCGCCGCTATGCCTCGATCAACGAAACCGCCCGCGAGGACCAGCAGGCGGTGGCCCTGCGCGAAGCGGCGTTGACCGTCCTGCACGACGACGCCCGGCGGCTGGATGACTACTACCGCCACGGCGAGCCTCGGTCATTGGGCCTCGGCCTGTACCGCGCCGAACAGCTGCGCATCAGGGTCTGGCACGCCATCGGCCGTTACCGGGCACCCACCGAGATGGCGCACGCGCCAGGGCCAGTGCGCCTGGACACGCTGTCGCTGTTCAACATCGGCAGCGCCGAACTGAAGCCAGAATCGACCCAAGTGCTGATCAACGCACTGGTCGGCATCAAGGCCAGACCCGGCTGGTTGATCGTCGTGACGGGACACACCGATGCCACCGGCAGCGCCGAGCAGAACCTGCGTCTGTCCCGCGACCGCGCCGCCTCGGTGCGCGACTGGATGCAGCGCATGGGCGGCATTCCCGGCAGTTGCTTTGCCGTGCAGGGCTATGGCGCCAGTCAACCGATCGCCAGCAATGACACCGAACACGGACGCAGGGCCAACCGCCGCGTCGATATCCGTCTGGTGCCGGAAGAGGGGGCCTGCGGGTCGCTTTCTGCCGGGGCCGGGCCGGCTACCCCCGTCGCATTTCGCGGCACTCGATAACCCAAGCAAGGAGTTTCACATGGCAATTCCCGTTTACCTCTGGCTCAAAGATGACGGCGGCGCTGACATCAAAGGCTCGGTCAACGTGCAGTCCCGGGAAGGCAGCGTCGAAGTGGTCGCCCAGGACCACAGCGTCTACATCCCCACCGACAACAACACCGGCAAATTGACCGGCGCCCGGGTGCATACGCCGTTCCTGTTCACCAAGGAAATCGATGCCAGCAGCCCGTACCTGTACAAGGCCGTCGGCACCGGCCAGACCCTGAAAAGCGCCGAGTTCAAGTGGTACCGCATCGACGACGCCGGCCAGGAAGTCGAGTACTTCAACACCCTGCTGGAGAACGTCAAGGTCGTCCGCGTCGCGCCGAAAATGCACGACGTCAAGGACCCGGCCAAGGAGAAGCACAACCACCTGGAGATGGTCGAGTTGCGCTACGAAAAGGTCACCTGGACCTACAAGGACGGCAACATCATCCACTCCGATTCGTGGAACGAACGCCAGACCGCCTGACGCTGCATGGCCGGCAGACAGGCAGCTTTTATGTGCCTGTCTGCCGGCCGCGGTGTGCTGGGTCGAGCGTCCGTTCGCGGTCGCTGCGCCAAGCACATCTACACGGCACGTTCCCCCAGAAAAAACAGCGGGGCGCCGACCGCTCAACGGTCTCGTCGCCGCTTATTACTCCTTCCGTTCAAGGACGATGACCCATGGCACAGAGCTCCTCCCGTTTGCTTCGCCGCCTCAACCCTTTCTGCGCCCAGGCCCTCAGTGCGGCCGCGACACTGTGCCAGAGCCGCGGCCACGGCCACATCACCATCGAGCACTGGCTGCTGAAACTGCTGGGGCAGGGCGACGGCGATCTGGTGCTGATCGGCCGGCGTTACGAGTGGGACATCGAAGCGCTGTGGACCGGCTTGCTCGACCACATTGATCGCCTGCCGCGCAGCGTCCAGGCCAAGCCGCAGCTGTGCGAAAAATTGCAGCGGCTGATCAAGAACGCATGGGTGCACGCTTCGATGGACGAGGACAACGAGCAACTGCGCTCGGCCCACGTGCTGGGCGCGCTGATCGAGAGCCCAGATCTGCTGGCGTGTGTGGAAGCCTGGCCGTTGCTGAGTTTGAGCGAGGTGCAGTTGCGCCATTTGCTGCCGTTTCTGGACGAGCATTCCGATGAGCGTGCGCAGACGGGACAAGGGCTGGATTTTGTTCCAGATGCTGTGCCCGTGGATTCGGCGACGACTGCTGCGGACAACCCTGTGCTGGCAAGATTTACCCAGGACATCACCGAGAAAGCGCGCAGCGGCGAGATCGATCCCGTGCTGGGGCGTGACGACGAGATTCGTCAGGTCATCGACATCCTCAGCCGTCGGCGCAAGAACAACCCGATTCTGGTGGGCGAGCCGGGCGTCGGCAAAACCGCGCTGGTCGAAGGGCTGGCCCTGCGCATCGTCGAAGGCAACGTGCCCGCCAGCCTCAAACCGGTCAGCGTGCGCACGCTGGATCTCGGGCTGTTGCAGGCGGGCGCCGGGGTCAAGGGCGAATTCGAACAGCGCCTCAAAGACGTGATCGAGGCCGTGCAGCAGGCCGAGCACCCGGTGCTGCTGTTCATCGACGAAGCCCACACGCTGATCGGCGCGGGCAATCAGGCCGGAGGCGCCGATGCCGCCAATCTGCTCAAGCCCGCCCTGGCCCGTGGCGAACTGCGCACCATCGCCGCAACCACCTGGGGCGAATACAAGCAGTATTTCGAACGTGACCCGGCGCTGGAGCGGCGCTTCCAGACGGTCAAGGTCGACGAGCCGGATGACGCCACCGCGATGGTCATGCTGCGCGGGTTGAAGGCCCGCTACGCCAGCCACCACGGCGTGCACATCGAGGACGCGGCGATACAGGCTGCAGTCGTGCTGTCGCGCCGTTATTTGCCCGGTCGGCAGTTGCCGGACAAAGCCGTCGACCTGCTCGACACTGCCAGCGCCCGGGTGCGCATGAGCCTGGATTGCGAACCCCAGGCGCTGATCGCAAGCAAGGCCCGGCAGTCTGCGCTGGCGCAGGAACGTCTGGCGTTGCAAGACGATCAGCGCATCAACAACGGACGCAACACCGATGAACGTCTGGCGGTCATCGCCGAGCAGCTGTCATCTCTTAGTGATGAGCTGGCGCGACTGCAGGACCAGCATGCCAACGAACTTGATCTCGCGCAGACGCTGCTTGCCGCACGCAGTGCCGAGGTGTTCGACGCCGACACCTGCGCGGATCTAAAGGCCCGGCTCAAGGCGGTTCAGGGCGACGCATCGCTGTTGTCGCTGGACGTCGACGATCGCAGCGTCGCCCAGGTGATTGCCGACTGGACCGGCGTGCCCCTGAGCAGCCTGCTGAAAGATGAACAGGCCAGCCTGCTGACGCTGGAGCAGTCGTTGGCATCCCGCGTCATCGGGCAGGACCGAGCGTTGACGGCGCTGGCTCAAAGACTGCGCGCCGCGAAAACCGGGTTGACCGAAGAAGACGCTCCGCTGGGGGTCTTCCTGCTGGTCGGCAGCAGCGGCATCGGCAAGACCGAAAGCGCCCTGGCGCTGGCCGACACGCTGTTTGGGGGCGAGAAATCGCTGATCACCCTGAACCTGTCCGAGTACCAGGAAGCCCACACCGTCAGCCAGCTGAAAGGCGCGCCGCCCGGTTACGTCGGCTACGGACAGGGCGGGGTGCTCACCGAAGCGGTGCGCCAGCGACCTTACAGCGTCGTGTTGCTCGATGAAGTGGAAAAGGCCCACCGCGACGTGCTCAAACCTGTTTTATCAGGTCTTCGATCGGGGCTTCATGCGTGACGGCGAAGGGCGCGAAATCGACTTCCGCAACACCGTCATCGTCATGACGTCCAACCTGGGCAGCGATTTGTTGCAGGACTACCTGCTGGCGAACCCCGAAGCGCCCGACGGAGACGTACACGAGCAACTGCGGCCGGTACTGCGCGAGCACTTCCAGCCCGCGTTGCTGGCGCGTTTTCAGACGCTGATCTATCGACCGCTGCAGGCGCCTGCGCTCAAACGCATCGTCGCGCTCAAGCTGGGCAAAGTGGCGGAGCGTCTGCGCCGGCATTACGGGCTGGACTGCCGGATCGACGAACGCCTGCATGACGCGTTGGTGGAGGCCTGCCTGCTCCCCGACAGCGGCGCGCGGAACATCGACAGCTTGCTCAATCAACAGATTTTGCCGGTGCTGAGTCAGCAACTGCTGCAGCGCCAGGCCGCGCGCTTGGCGACCCGGGGCGTGGTGCTGGGGCACTGCGAGGAGGAGGGCATCACCCTTGAGTTTGTCGGAGCCCTGGCTTCGGTGGAGGGCGAATGATGAACGATGCCATCGGGGTGTTTTTCGACCATAGCCGTCACAAGCTCACCGTTCGTAACCTGCCTGTGGCGCTGGATGTGCTGGCGTTTGAGGGTGAAGAACGCCTGAGTCAGCCCTTTCATTACCGCGTGGAATTTACCTCGGTTGATCGGGACATCGGCGCCGAGCGGATGCTCGGACAGGATGCGCAGTTCAGTCTGCATGCGGCGGCCCACACATTGCCGATTGCTATTCCTGGCTTGGCGGTGCCTAAGGTCGAGGCGCTGCGGACGCTGCATGGGGTGATTACCGGGTTTAAGCGGCTTTCTGGTTCCGCTGATGAGGCGCGCTATGAAGTGACGCTCGAGCCGCGACTGGCGTTGCTGGGTCGAGGGCGGCAGTTTCGGATTTATCAGCATCAGTCGGTGCCGCAGATTGTCGAGAGCATCTTGCGCACGCGGCATGATTTTGAGGGACAGGATTTT